>JAGLDO010000012.1 GCA_023145555.1 Bacteroidales bacterium | reverse complement strand
ACAAATGACTGTTTATATAGGCAATGAGAATGAGGTATATGCAGATTTTGACTATTGGTTTGAAGGTCAGTCTTGTCCAAATAATATTGCTTCATTTTATCCTCACGGAACAGGAAATTGTTTATGGGATTTTGGCGATGGTACTAGTTCAACATTAAATAAACCACATCACTCTTATGCCGACCCTGGAGTATATAATGTAAAATTAACTATTTCAAATAATTGCGGTAGCATTGACAGTATCACAAAACCTGTTGATGTGCAATATCATCCCGATGACAATCCTCCTTGGGTTAATATATGTTTTAAAAACCAAGAAGAAGATGTTGATTCAGTAACAGTATGCCCCGATGAAGAGGTGATATTTGAAAATTATTCAGGTGGTGAGAATTTATATTATACATGGGACATGGGTGATGGTACAATATTATATGACCGCAATGTAACATATTCGTTTTCTACAGATGGAATTTATAAAGTAAAAATGACTGCACAAAATAATTGTCATGCTGAAAATTCCGATTCTTTATTTGTTAGTGTTGATGCTGCAGCACAACCTACAGCTCATTTAAGAGTTGTGCCTGATACAATATGTCTGGGAGAAAAAGCATTCTTCTATAACATTCTTTCTAGAATAGGTAAAGATAATTACACTTACGATGTGTGGTTTGGTGATGGTGATTCTTTAATGAATATTACTGAACCTAATGATACTTTGTTTAGTGCAATCACACATGTATATTCAGCAGAAGCTGTTTATCCTTACATTTTTAAAGTAACAAATGTTTGCGGTAATCCAATATCCATTAACGGACAAGTTGTGGTAAATAATGATGCAAATCGAAAGCCAAGGTATATGATTAGTAATTCATCGGGTAATCACGACGGTGAAACTATGATTTGTCCAATTGCCGAAGATTCAATTATCTTTTTGCAAATAAAGAATGATACTATGTCAACTCTTGGTACAGTAATGCATAAAGACGACCCAATGCCGAACATTATTTCTATAAGCTCATTTGTCAGAGATACTATTGGCCACACGGTCATGTTTAATCCTGATGGAGAAGGATGCCAAATGATGGGTGATTATACTTATACCGAAAGTCCGGATGGCGACACCGTAACTTTTTATAACACAAACGACCCTTGTATGGAACGTCAATATTTACTTGACTATCAAACTTTCTTTTTCACTGATGATGATGAACGATCTGTTTGTCCGGGTGACCCTGTTGATTTTACAATTGTAGGAGGAGTATCGTATGAGTGGCATTTTGGTGATGGCTCAACAACAAGTACAGAGCAATTGCCTTCTCATGTTTACGATAATGAAGGAACTTATGATGCTTTCTGTATTGTTACAAACGCAGCAAGCAGAATAGATACGGTTTATACAACTGTATTAATTAGTTCTGACAACTTCCCCGAAGCTTGGTTTGAATCTTCAGATTATGGTAACGTACATGTTAACGACACTGTTTTCTTTCATGCAGAAGCAGACCATGATCAAGCTAAGTATTATACTTTTTCTTGGGATTTTGGCGATGGTAGTCCAAACCCAGAAGGAATGAGCCCATTTCATGTATATCACCAACCCGGAGATTATACAGTAATATTAACAGTTACTAATGGTTGTGGTTATTCAACAAATCAGGAAAATATATATGTACAATACACACCCGGTACGTGTAGTGCTGCATTTAGCTACTTCCCCGATATGTCGAATAAGTCTGTTCAGTTTTACGATGAATCGTTTGGCGATAATATCACAAATTATCAATGGGATTTTGGCGATAACACATTCTCAAACGAACAAAACCCTTACCATGTTTATAATGCTCTCGGCTTCTATAATGTTTGTTTAACTGTTTTTGATTCAATTAGTGAATTTAGCGATGTGTCTTGTAATACAGTTGCACTTGTTAATGACTCAGTTGCAGTTTGTAATGCAAGTTATGATTATGAGATAGGCGGTACACAAGTAGCATTTATAAATACATCAATCGGAAATATTACTGATTATTATTGGGATTTTGGTGATAATAAATATTCTACGGAAAAAGATCCAATTCATAATTTTGTAGAACAGGGTTATTTCAATGTTTGCTTAACTGTTTTTGATTCAATAAGCGGATGTATGAGTGATTTTTGTAGTGAAATAGCCGTAGTTGGTGATACAGCAACTTTTTTTCATGCAGACTTTCATTATTTTGCCAATAATAGAAAAGCAACCTTTACAAATCAATCAACCGGTAATATTACAAATTATTTATGGGCATTCGACGATGGTCATTATTCTTATATTGCTGATCCTGTTCATACTTTTGATGAGCCGGGATTTTATAATGTATGCTTGTCAATTTACGATTCTATATCAGGAGATTTGGATGAGTATTGTAAAAATGTTATAGTTATTGATACTTCTCAGGCAACCTGTAATGCTGATTATGCTTATTTTATTGATGGATTAGATGTTTCTTTTACAGACAATTCACAAGGTGATGTCTCAAATTATTTGTGGGACTTTGGCGATGGTAGTTATTCATACAAAGCAAATCCTACTCATCATTATTATAGACAGGATTATTACCATGTAACATTATCTATTTATGATGAGGCATCAGGGTGTATGGATGAATTAACCAAAGTATTAATGGTTGTCGATTCAACACAATCTGCATGTCATGCACAATTTACTTATGGATTAAATAATAAGCAAGTGTCTTTTTCAAATACATCTGAAGGTAATATTACAAATTATCTTTGGGACTTTGGAGATGGTATTTATTCTTACGAAGAAAGTCCTACACACAATTATCAGCAATCAAATTATTATCCGGTTGTGTTATCTATTTACGACAGCATTAGCGGATGTATGGATGAGTTTTACAAAGTAGTAATTGTGATTGATACAACACAAGCAATGTGTAATGCAAACTACGAATCCTATTCAAAAGGAGATACTGTATTTTTTACTAACACTTCCGAAGGTAATATTTCAGATTATTTCTGGGATTTTGACGATGGTGAATATTCTTATGACGTTGATCCTATTCATATTTACGATCAATCAGGTTATCATCTTGTAAATCTCACTTCTTATGATACAGAATCTAATTGTTTGTCTAATTATAGCAATGTGATTTTTGTTATTGACACAACAGAAGAAAGTTGTAACGCAAGATTTAATTTCTTTACTGATGCGAATACAGTAAACTTTACTGCAGATGCTGTAGGTTCATATACAAATCTTTTCTGGGATTTCGATGATGGTTTTAATAGCAATCAGCTTAACCCAACACACACATATGAAAATCCGGGATATTACAATGTTACATTTGTTGTTTTCGACACAACAACAAATTGTTTCGACACTCGAAATAAAATTGTTTTTGTTGAAGGAACAGAACCTAATGATGAATGTAAGGCAGATTTCTCTTATTACCCCGACAATACTACCTTAGTAGTAACATTCTCTGATAAATCTTATGGTAATCCTGTTGCTTGGTATTGGGATTTTGGTGATAATTCTCCGGCAAATGATTTAAAAGACCCTGTTTATAAATATTCAGCATCGGGTTATTATAGAGTAAGTTTAACTATTGTAAATGCTACTGGTAATCAAAAAACAGTTAGTAAATTTATTGCAGTTGGTGATGTTTCAAACAGCAGCACATCTTACTTTACTTATTTGGCAGATTCTGTAACAAGTACAGCATATTTTAATAATGAATCTCTTGGTAATATTTCTTCTTATAAATGGGACTTTGGTGATGAATATACTTCAGAACAAAAAAATCCTTCACATACTTATCAAGATACCGGTTATTATGCTGTTTGCTTAACAACTGTTTCAGCAAGCAGTGTATCTAAAATGTTTTGTAATGATGTTAGAATTGGTAATGCACTTGCTAACCCTTGTTTATACTCATGTGTATGGCCGGGTGATGCAAATAATGATTTAGAAGCTAATCATTACGACATTATGACAATTGGATTAAATTATGACTTAACAGGTCCAAAACGTGAATATGCTTCATTGCTATGGATTGGTCAGTTTAGTCAAAACTGGTCAACATATCAGCTCAATGGTACAAATAATAAATATGGCGATTGTAACGGTGATGGAATAATCAATAATATTGATACAATTGCAATTAGTCAAAATTTTGCTTACAGTCATTACTATCAACCGGATTCTAAAGCTGAAAACGATTGGGTTTTGGGTTGTGATTGGGATAATTCAAAAGTTGGGGCTCAAAAAGCAAGAGTTAGGCTTAGTCCTCCTTCAAGTAAAGCTGCTTCAGATATTTATGCAATAGGATATGAAATAACTGTTAAAGGTGGAGAAGGAATAATTTTTAGCAAAACTCAAGTTAATTTTAATGGAAGTTGGTTAGGTACCGATGGCAGTAATTTATTAACATTCTATCAACTTGATTCTGCTAAACAAAAAATCTATATTGGAGTATCACGAATTGATCATAAAGATACTACCGGTACAGGTTATATTACTAATATTTATTTTGAATTTAAAGATGGATACGGACCAGAAAATGTTTCATTCGACGTAACTACTCAAGGTGGTATTGTTTCGTCCGGTGCAAATGTGCAGGTTGGAGGTGCATTAAATGTAAATCTAGGTGCCGACAAATATATTTGTGAAGGTGATACAGCAACAATTGATGCTGGCGAAGGTTTTATTTCTTATTCATGGTCAACAGGAGATACCAAGAGAAGTATTGAGGTTTCAGAAGCAGGAACATATTCTGTTACTGTTACAGATTCTATTTCTAATGTTAGTAATGATACTATTAAAGTAGTTGTGAATCCACTTCCAACTGTTGATATAGGGGAAGTTCACGAAAGTGCCGATTCTGTAATTCTCGATGCAGGTGCAGGATTTGTTGAATATTTGTGGTCTGATAGCACAACTCAACAAACAACGACTGCCAGACATACAGGTCATTATTATGTTACTGTTACCGATGAAAATGGTTGTCAAGGTGTTGACACAGCTTATGTTCATATATTAGGAATAACTAAAACAGCAAATGACATTAAGTTTATTGTGTTCCCAAATCCAAACAAAGGAGTATTCAAAATTTTCTTGAATAGTAATAATAATGAAGATTTGGTAATACAGCTTGTCAATATTCAAGGACAACTTGTTTATCACAAAGATGTTGATAATGTAAAAGATTATAAAGATGAAATAAATGTTTCAGATTTACCAAAGGGTATTTATTATCTGAAAATTAATAAGGGCTCATTGTTTAAAGTTAAACGAGTTATTATTAATTAATTTTGTTTTATTATTTTTAAAGGCGGGTAAAATTCCCGCCTTTTTTATTTTAATTTAAAAATAAAAGTAATATTTATACGTTCAAATTTTTTAAGAGGTTTTTAAAAAAAATAGATTATTTTTGTCTACCAAAAAATTATAGAATGTTTACATTGTTTAGAAAAGAAATAAGCGTATTTTTTAGTTCATTAATCGGATATATTGTTATTATAGTTTTTTTATTAGCAAACAGCCTTTTAATGTGGATACTTCCGGGACAATTTAATGTGTTAGATAGTGGATATGCTAACATAGATACTTTGTTTTTTATTGCACCATGGGTTTTTATGTTTCTGGTTCCTGCAGTTACTATGCGCTTGTTTGCCGATGAAAAAAAATCAGGAACAATAGAGTTGTTATTAACTCGTCCTTTAACAGAGTTTCAAATAATATTGTCGAAATATTTTGCAGGTCTTGTAATTGTGTTACTCTCAATTTTGCCAACAATTATTTTTTTCTTGTCGGTTTATTTATTGGGAAGTCCGGTTGGTAATATCGATGTTGGAGGAACATGGGGATCATATATTGGCTTGTTTTTCTTAGCAAGTATTTATTCTGCAATAGGAATTTTTTCTTCATCAATAACAGAAAATCAAATAATATCTTTCATTCTTGCCCTCATACTATCATTCATGTTTTTTATTGGATTTGAGACAATTAGTGCATTGAGCGTTTTTGAAAGTATAAGTTCAATAGTGCTTGCTCTTGGTATTAACGAGCATTATATTTCGATGAGTAGAGGTGTTATAGATATTAGGGATGTCATTTATTTCATTAGCATTATTATTATGTTCTTACTTTTTACAAAAATAGTTTTACAAAGTCGAAAGTGGTAAGAAGTTGAAAGTTTGTAAAGTTAAAAGTTTACCCTTGTGAGATAATTAAAATTTAACGATGAAAAGAAAAGAAGTAAAAAAACAAAATATTATACAACTCTTATTAACTCTGGTAATAATTCTTTTAGTTAATTATATTTTTTCGTTTGTGTTAGTTCGAGTAGACTTAACATCTGAAAAACGTTATTCTATTTCTGAGCCAACAAAGGATTTGTTAAAAAATTTAAATGACGTTGTTTATTTTAAGGTATATTTAAACGGAGATTTGCCATCTGGTTTCAAGCAGTTAGAAAAATCTACAAAAGAGATGCTTGATGAGTTTAGAGCTTATTCAAAAAATAATATTGAATATGAATTTATTAATCCATCAGAGAGTAGCGATAAAAAAACACGAAACGAAATATATCGTCAATTATTTGATAAAGGGTTGCATCCAACAAATTTGAGTTATAAAGAAGACGACGGAACCAAGTCCCAAAAAATAATTTTTCCCGGATTAATTATTAGTTATAGAGGCGAAGAGCTGGCTGTTAATATTCTTAGCAATAACATTGGTGCTTCTCCTGAGCAAAATTTAAACGAATCTATTCAGGAGTTAGAATATAAACTTTCTAATGCAATTAAGAAAATATCTACAAATTCAAAACCTGAAATTGCTTTTATCGAAGGTCAAGGAGAACTAGACAAAAATAGTGTTCTAGACATAACCAACTCTTTAAAAGAATTTTATAATGTAAAAAGAGTTCGTCTGAATAATAAGTTAAGCAGTCTGAGAGATTCTTTAAAACATAATAAGTTTTCATTAATTATTATTGCTAAACCGGATTCTGCGTTTAATGAAAAAGATAAATTTATTATTGACCAATTTATAATGAACGGCGGTAAAGTATTATGGTTAGTAGATGCAGTAAAAGCAGATATTGATAGTTTAGCTTATTCTAATTCAACAATAGCTCTGGCAAACAATATTAATATTGACGATCAGTTGTTTAAGTATGGAGTTAGAATAAATCCAAATCTTATTGAAGATATTCAATGTGCAGTAATACCGGTAAATACTGCCCTTGTTGGAGCCCAACCAAAATTTACACCATCACCATGGTTGTTTTTCCCTTTAATTTCAGCTTCACAAACAAATCCAATTACCCGAAATTTAAATTTAATAAAGACAGAGTTTGTAAGCAGCATTGATACTGTTGGGAATAACCCATCTGTTAAAAAAACCATATTGCTACATTCTTCCAATTACACAAAAGTAGTTAATGCTCCTGCTAGAATCAGCCTTGATATGGTCGATCAACAACCTGACCAACGTCAGTTCAATAAAAGAAATGTTCCAATTGCAATTCTCTTAGAAGGACAATTTGAATCAGTTTTTAAAAACAGATTAGCAGTAGATATTGCAAAAAGTAAAGATATTGCATATAAGGATAAAAGTGATGATACTAAAATGATTGTTGTAGCTGATGGTGATATTATTAAAAATCGGTTCAAATATTATGGGGAAAAGATTATTCCATATCCACTCGGTTATGACAGATATACCCGACAAACTTTTGGCAATAAAGAATTTATTTTAAATGCAATAGATTATCTTACAGGGAATTCTGATTTGATGCAGGTTCGCTCGCGCGAAATAAAATTAAGATTACTCGATAAAACAAAAATAAATAATCAACGTCTCAAGTGGCAGATTATTAATACAATTTTACCAATTTTTGTTATTATTATTATTGGAATAATTTTAATCTTCTTAAGAAAAAGAAAATACACAAAATAATAATTAGAAAATATAATTACAGACTAATAATGTATTAAATTAAAATCTTAATAAATGAAAAAAAACAGGACAACAATTGTTATTGTAATAGTACTATTTTTTATTGCTTTGTTTTTCTATCTTACAAAATCTTATAGTACAATTAAAAAAGAACTTCGTGACTTTGCTGTTGAAGATACAGCAACAATAAGTAAGATGTTTTTAGTAGATAAAGCAGATAAACAAGTAACATTAGAACGGGAAAATAGTCATTGGACAGTCAATCAAAAATATATTGCTCGTAGAGACATAATTAACCTTCTATTAAAAACGATAAATAGAATTAGTGTAAAATCACCTGTCCCAAAAGCCGCAGAAGAAAATATTATTAAGAGTCTTGCAGTTAAATCGACCAAAATTGAAATTTATAAAGGTGAAGATTTAATTAAAACCTATTATGTTGGCGGACCTACTCAAGACCAGTATGGAACTTACATGCTTTTAAAAAATTCATCAAGACCATTTATAATGGAAATTTCGGGTTTTAGAGGTTATCTCTCAACCAGATATTTTACAAATGAAAATGAATGGAGGTCTCAGGCGATTTTTAACAATAGTTTTAGCAGCATCTCGTCAGTAACAGTTAATATACCTTCAAAACCAAACACATCTTTTAAAATATTAAATTTGGGTAATAATAGCTTTGAATTGCATGACAGTAAAAATCAAAAAATTGAAGAATTTGACACCTTAAATGTGAAAACATATTTATCACATTTTAAAAGAATAAATTTCAATAAGTTTTATACAAATATTGAGAAATATAAGAAAGATTCAATTATTGCAAGTCAACCTGAATACATAATCACGCTTGAAGATGTTAACGGAAATGTAAAAGAAGCAAAAACCTATAAAAAACCAAGCGAAGGACAAACCGATGGATTTGGGAAAAAATTAAAATATGATCCGGATAATATGTACGCAGTTTTTAATAACAATCAAGATCTTGTTTTTGCACAATATTATGTTTTTGATCCAATATTAAAGAATATTAATTATTTTTTTACTAAAAAATAATTAAAAAGATAAAATTTTTGGTAAATTTGAAAAAAATAAAATAGAAAGCTATGAATTTTGTAATATCAAGTACCGTACTACTAAATCATTTACAAGCTATTAGTAGAGTTATAAGTTCAAAAAACACTTTGCCAATTCTTGACAATTTTTTATTCCAATTGTCTGAAAATAAGCTAATTGTTACTGCATCAGATTTAGAAACCACTCTAATTTCATCAATTGACATTGAGAATTTTTCAGGAGAAGGAAATATTGCAATAGATGCAAAGAGATTAACAAATATCTTAAAAGAATTTTCAGAGCAACCATTAACATTTAATGTTAATACCGAAAATTTAAAAGTAGATATCTTATCTGAAAATGGAAAATTTAGCGTAGTAGGACAAAGTGGAGATGATTTCCCACAATTACCAGCTTTAAAAGAAGAACAAAGCAATTCAATAAAGGTGAATTCAGAAGTTGTTTTAAATGGTGTTAGCAAAACACTATTTGCAACAGCCGACGATGAATTACGACCTGTTATGAATGGAGTATTAGTACAATTGTCTCCAGAAGATTTAACATTTGTTGCATCAGATGCACACAAATTGGTTAGATATAGAAGAACTGATGTAAAAGCCGATTTCACCTCTTCTTTTATTTTGCCTAAAAAGCCGGCATCTCTTTTAAAAAATATTATTCCAAAAGATGAGCAATTGGTGAAAATTGAATTTGATGAGAAAAATGCCTTCTTCGAATTCGCTGATTATAAGTTGGTTTGTCGTTTGGTTGAAGGTAATTACCCAAACTATCAAACAGTTATACCTACCGAAAATCCAAATAAATTAACTATTGACAGAGTAGCATTTTATAATACTCTTAAAAGAGTTTCTGTTTTTTCAAATCAAGCAAGCAACCTTGTTAAATTAGATATTACAGCAAACCAATTAACTGTTTCTGCTCAAGATATTGATTTTTCAATATCAGCAGTTGAACGAATAAATTGTCAATACGAAGGCGAAGGAATGCAAATTGGCTTCAAATCAGTATTTTTAGTTGAAATATTGTCCAATTTATCATCTTCCGATGTTATTCTTGAATTATCTGACCCTTCTCGAGCAGGTATTTTATTGCCTCTCGATAAAGAAAATGAAGATGAAGATGTTCTTATGTTATTGATGCCGATGATGATTAATGCATAGTCTTTTATCAAATATTTAATTATTAATAGAGAAATCTTATTGATTTCTCTATTTTTTTTTGTATAATCTTTCTTTTATTTTTATAAAAAAATTATTTTTGTATATTGTTTAATTATTTATAATAAAGAATTTTAATCTCGATGAAGATAAATCTCCTATATATTGTTTTTTTATTATTAATAAATTCATTCTTTAATTCCAATAATTTATGTGCTCAAGAAGATGATTTAAGTAATTCTTTAATAAAAAAATATGCTGAGAATAGTTTTAGAGATAAAGATTATGAATTTTCACTTGATAATTATTTAAAGCTATATATGAATGAAGAAACAAACATGACCTATAATTTAAGAATAGGTGTTTGTTACACAGAATCAAACATTGACAAAACTGCAGGTATTCCATATCTTGAATTTGTTGTAAGTCATAATAATTTTCAACGATTAGCTTATTATTATCTTGGTAGAGCATATATGTACGCATATCGTTTTACCGAAGCTGTTGAAGCTTTTTACAATTATAAACAGTCGGGAGTTAACGACGATGTAATTCATAAATGCGACAGACTTATCGAAATGTGTTATTACGCACTCGAGATTATGAATAACCCTAAAAATATTACCTTCGAAAGATTAGACTCAACGGTTAATTCTAAATTTGACGATTATAACCCATATGTAACCGAAGACGGAAAACATCTTGTTTATTCATCAAACAGAAAGTATGTAAAGGAATTAGAAAGCTATATTTCAGATATTTATTCTAGTAAGTCAAAAAAATCTACATGGAGTGAATCATATGAACTACCAATAAATACTTTCGATAATGAAGATATTGTAGGTTTATCAGCTGACGGTAGCAAATTGATGATGCATGTTGATGGTGATTATGCTTCAAACGATATACAATATGCATTTAAAAAGGGAAGTAAATATATAAAAGATGAAAATGTGTTGCCATTTAATACCGATGGTATTGAAAGAGGAGCATCAATTACATCAAGCGGAGATACAATCTATTTTTCAAGCGACTGTGATGGCGGATATGGAGGTCTTGATATTTATTATGTTACAAAAAATTCATTTGGGCAATGGAGTGAACCTCAAAATATTGGAAGTAACATAAACACTAAGTATGACGATAATTATCCAAATATTACATCTAATGGGAAGAAACTTTTTTTCTCTTCAAAAGGACATGAAAGTCTTGGTGACTATGACTTATTCTACTCTGTGTTGAACGAAAGTACTAAAGAATGGTCTAACCCCATGAATTTAGGTTACCCAATAAATACACCATTCGATAACACAACAATATCTTATTCAAAAGATGAAAAATATGCATATATATCCGCAAATAGAAAAGAAGGTTTTGGAAATCTTGATATTTATAGAATATCTAAAGGGGAAGGTTCTGACCAAACTGCGTTTGTGTTAGCATCCATTTTTGTTGGAACTCCAAGTTCTTCGGTTCCTTACTCAGGCGATTATTTAAAAGTTTTTGTAACTCTTTACGATGTTTTTGGAAATATCTATGGAAGATATAATGTTGATGAAGGCATGACATATATGTCTTTATATCCGGGCAAATACAAACTTGAAGTTAGATTCGATGGAGCAAAAGAAGGATATGAAGAAGAATTGACAATCACTGCTAACGATGCTAACAAGGAGATAGAAAAACAAATTTATCTAAAACCTGTTGAGTAATATTTACCCATAATATATCACATTTTTATTTAGCAACTTTAAAAGTTTATGTTTTTTTATAATGCATAAACTTTATTATTTTAACATTTTTTTTTACAACTTATAAACTCAATAAAATGCAACTTAAATTAAAAAGACCAATAGTTTTTTTTGACCTTGAAACAACAGGACTAGATGTAGTTAACGACAGGATAGTTGAAGTATCAATTGTAAAAGTTCTTCCTGACGGAAAAGAGGAAATTAAAACAAAGCGATTAAATCCAACAATACCAATATCTGAAGAATCCACAAAAATTCATCATATTACTGACGAAGATGTTAAAGATGAACCAACATTTAAATCAATTGCAAAATCATTGGCACAATTTATTGAAGGTTGTGATGTGGCCGGTTTTAATTCTAATAAGTTTGATGTTCCATTATTAGTTGAGGAATTTTTAAGAGCAGGCGTTGATTTCGATATGAAAAAAAGAAAGTTTATTGATGTGCAAACAATCTTTCATAAAATGGAAAGACGAACATTAATAGCTGCATATAAATTTTATTGCAATAAAGATTTAACAAAAGCTCACAGTGCCGAAGCCGATACTATTGCTACTTATGAAGTGTTTAAGTCTCAGCTTGATATGTATAAGGACGTTGATTTTAAAGATGCAGATGGAAAAACTTCAAAACCAATTATTAATGATATTGATGCATTAAGCGAATTTTCTTCTCAAACAAAAAATGTTGATTTTGCAGGTAGAATTGTTTATGATAAAAATGGTGTTGAAGTAATTAATTTTGGAAAACATAAAGGAAAACCTGTCGAAGAAGTTCTAAAAAAAGAACCAAGCTATTATAACTGGATTATGAATAATGATTTCCCTTTATATACAAAAAAAATATTAACAGCCATTAAATTACGTGGTTTTAACAAATAACGAATTAAGGATATTCCGTAGATAGAGAATTTTTTAAGATTAAAAAATTAGTTGAATTTTGTTTATTCTATTTTGTTAACAACCAAACTGATTTATTATCTTGATTTCTTAGTTTAGAAAGTTTTTTTAAGGCAGTATTTTTGTTGTCGAAATTTTCAATAGAAACCCTATATTGAGAATTATTATTTAATATTTCAGGATTAAAACCTTCGTTAACAAGTTGTTGTTGAAGATTTTTTGCATTTAATAAATTTTTAAAACTACCTACAATTAAGAAATATTTTTTGTTTTTTTTTAATTTTGTGTCATTTTTTGTTTCAGAAATATTTCCATAAAATAAAGCGTTGCGTTTATTTGTTGTCTCATCAAGAACATTACTTATTTCAATTTTTTGTTGAGGAGTTTTAGTAGCAATTGTTTCTTGTGCAACTCTGTTTGTTGGATTAAAACTTGAAAAATTTATAGCTGGATTTTTCAAAAAATAAGAATTCAATGGAATTAAAGAAAGTGCTGCTATAACAGGAATACTAATTAGAACACGTTTGGTCGTTTTATTAGTTATAAATTTATTTACAGCTTCTTTGTTCTTAAACTGAGTTTTTATCTTCGTATTAAAATCATTATTAATTGCAGGAAATTGAAAAGAGGATAATCCAAAAGAATCAATTAAATAATTTATTGATAAATCAGGCTCAAAAAGCAAATTCTGTGCTTTGTCAAAATAAAAAGTTCCGAGCTCTTCAAAAATTATTTTTTCACCGTTCTCAAGTTTATCTGTAATATTTTGAACATATTCAGAAGTAATATTTTTTGCTTCTGAATAGCTTATTTTTTCAGTCGAAGCTATATGGTTAATTAAAAGACCATCATTATAAATAAGATTTTTATTAAATAGAATATCCTTTTTAGGTGGTTTGAATGAGTTTTGAGTTATATTAATCTCAGCAGAATGATAATTGGCAACCAGACCTCCAAAATCAGGTATAATCACGCAATCGTAAAAAAATAGTAATTCTTTTATGTATTTACTTAGTTCCAAAATCTTTTTTCTTTTGTTTAACAAAATTACACAAAAAACTAACTTATTTCAATAACTGCTGTTATTTTTTTGTTATTTTTTATCATTAGCTGTAAAGTTATGTATAATTAGTTGTAAATATTATCTTTGCAAAAGTATTTAAATAGAAATTTTTTTTCAAATGCAAAAAAATAAAGTTTTAGTTACAGGAGGAACAGGATATATAGGTTCACACACTGTTGTTGAATTGCAGAATAATGGTTTTGAAGTTGTTATTGTTGATAACCTCTCAAATTCCGATATTAAAGTTGTTGATCGCATTCAAAAAATATCCGGTAAACGACCAGCTTTTGAGAATTTTGATTTATGTGATGCCAAAAAGACCAAAGATTTTTTCAAAAAGCATAGCGATATTAAGGCAGTTGTTCATTTTGCGGCATATAAAGCTGTTGGAGAATCTGTTTTAAATCCATTAAAATATTATCACAACAATCTGGTAGCGTTGATAAATTTGCTGCATGCAATGGGCGAAAACAATGTAAGCAATTTTGTGTTTTCATCATCATGTACTGTTTACGGTCAACCTGACGAGTTGCCGGTTACTGAAAGTTCACCAATAAAAGAAGCGAATTCTCCTTACGGATATACAAAACAAGTTTCAGAAAAAATTATTAGAGACACAACAAGTGCAAATAATTTTTTTAAAGCCATTGCTTTAAGATATTTTAATCCTATTGGTGCCCACGAATCTGCTTTAATTGGAGAATTACCATTAGGAGTTCCAAATAATTTAGTGCCTTTTATTACACAAACAGCTATAGGCTTAAGAGAACAGTTAAGTGTTTTTGGTAATGATTATAATACACCCGATGGGACATGTATTCGTGATTATATTCATGTTGTCGATTTGGCAAAATCACATGTAATTGCAATAAAACGATTATTGCAAAATAATAATATTAAAGATTTTGAGTTTTTTAATATTGGAACCGGTAAAGGGAACTCTGTTCTTGAGGTTATTAATGCCTTTGAGAAAGTTTCGGAGCAAAAACTTAACTATAAAATTACAAATAAAAGAGAAGGTGATGTGGAGAAGATTTATGCCGATACAAAATATGCAAATTCAGAATTAGGATGGAAAGCCGAAAAAACAATTGATGACGCTTTGCTGTCTGCCTGGAACTGGGAGATGTATTATAGAAATAATTTAGAAAACAAAAAGTAAAGACAAGACATTAATCTGTTTTCCCTTTTTAATTTTATAAACTTTTAACTTTACAAACTTAAATATATGTCAAAAACTATTCTTATTACCGGCGGAGCAGGATTTATTGGCTCTCATGTTGTTAGATTATTTGTTAATAAATATACTGATTGCAAAATTGTAAATCTTGACAAACTTACTTATGCAGGAAATCTTGAAAACTTATCAGATATAGATAAAAAGGAGAATTATCAATTTGTAAAAGGAGATATTACAGATAGTGAATTTATCGATTCTGTTTTCCAAAAATATCAATTCGATGGTGTAATTCATCTTGCAGCAGAATCGCATGTTGATAGATCAATTTTAAACCCTATGGAGTTTATTAATACTAACATTATTGGAACAGTAAATCTGTTGAATGCA
>JAGLDO010000119.1 GCA_023145555.1 Bacteroidales bacterium | reverse complement strand
AAAAAGTTTTGACTATTTAACTTAAAAAATAAGTAAAACAGTGTTTATCTTTGATAATTAATTTTTTAAAAGCATGAATTTATTCATTTTGAAGATTAAAAAAAAATTTGAGACTACTTTTTGAAATAAAAATTCTAATGAACAATTAAATAAAATTAAAAAAAATGAAAAAGTTATTCTTATATACCTAAAAACCCTAGTTAAAGTTTCATATTTTTGATGTACTCATTAACAAAAACAAAATTATTTAATTCTTGATTATTTGTATTAAAAATTTCTTTTCTGTCTCCTTCCCAAGATTTCTCGCCTTGAAAAATAAAAATAATTTTATCTCCAATTCTAATAACAGAATTCATATCGTGAGTATTAACAATGGTGGTGATATTATATTCTTGAGTAATTTCTTTAATCAAATCATCAATAACAATTGCAGTTTTAGGGTCAAGCCCTGAATTTGGTTCATCGCAGAACAAATATTTCGGATTTAATGCAATCGCTCTAGCAATAGCAGCTCTTTTTTGCATTCCTCCACTTAATTCAGAGGGATATAAATTATTTACCTTTTCAAGGTTAACTCTATTTAAACAAAAATTAACTCTTTCAAATTTTTCCTCTAACGACATATTAGTAAACAAATCGAGAGGAAACATTACATTAGCTTCTATAGTAAAAGAATCGAATAAAGCTCCACCTTGAAAAAGCATGCCAATTTCTTTTCTCATGCTCTTTTTGGCTTTAAATTTCATTTCTGAGAAAACCCGGTTGTCATAAATAATTTCGCCTTTATCAATATTATGCAAACCAACAATAGACTTAAGAAGCACAGTCTTTCCTGAACCACTTTGACCAATAATTAAATTAACTTTACCTTGTTCAAAAGTTGCAGAAATATCTTTTAATATTTGATTCCCTGCAAAAGATTTTGATATGTTTTTTAGTTCTATCATCCAAGTAAAAATTGTGTCAAAAGTAAATCAAACAACAAAATTAAAACACTGCTATTTACAACAGCATGTGTGCTTGCTTTGCCTACTTCTAGAGCCCCCCCACTAACGTAATAACCATAATATGAAGAAACAGATGTAATAATAAATGCAAAAACCAATGATTTAATCAATGAATATGTGATATAAAACGGGATAAACGCGTATTGTATTCCGTAAATATAATCATGAACAGAAATAGTGCCAGTAAGTTCTCCTGCAAACATTCCTCCTACAATTCCAATAAACATACTTATAATTACGAGAAAAGGAATAATTATAACAAATCCAACAACTTTTGGTAATATTAGAAAACTGGCAGAATTAACTCCCATAGCATCTAGAGCATCTATTTGTTCTGTTACTCTCATAGTGCCAATTTCAGAGGCAATATTTGAACCAACTTTACCTGCTAAAATTAGACAAACTATTGTTGAAGAAAATTCAAGCAACAATGTATCTCTAGCAGTTAGCCCTATTAAATAATCTGCCAAAAAAGGATTTTCTGTATTATAAGCTGTCTGAATAGTGATAACAGCTCCCATAAAAAGAGAAATAATTGCAACAATTGCTATTGAATTAATTCCAAGGCTATCAATTTCTCTAATTGTTCGTCTGTAATATATAGTAAATTTTTCCGGTTTAGAGAATACCTTTTTCAATAAACAGGAATACCTTCCCATATGAGAAAAAAAATTCATTTCTTTATATTTTTAATATTTATAAAATTAATAATTATTTAATTAAAACAGCATTAATTTTACAAATAAAAAAACAATTTATAATTTTATTTGTTTGTTATAAACATAATTTGTAATTATGTAATAATATATTTTTACTAAAAAAACAATTGGCATTTATTGAACAATTTACAATATAATTATCTTATTATTAAAACTATCAATTAAATAAAATTATTGAATTTGAATATTTTATTGCAAACTCAACACACAAAGCCTTAAAATGATGAAAAAAAATAATTACTGCGTTATAATGGCCGGAGGAATAGGAAGTAGATTTTGGCCATTAAGTAAGAATTCAAAACCAAAACAATTTTTAGATATATTAGGAATAGGGAAAACTCTTTTGCAACAAACTTTCGAAAGATTTGAAAAAATTTGTCCGTACGAGAACATTTATATTGTCACAAATGAAATATATAAAGACTTGGTAGTTGAGCAACTACCTAAAATAGCAAAAAATCAAATCTTATTAGAACCGTCAAGGAGAAATACGGCACCCTGCATTGCTTATGCAAATTATAAAATTCAAAAAAAGAACCCTGATGCAAAAATTGTTGTTGCACCATCTGACCATTTAATATTAAAAGAAAAGAAGTTTGCAAAAACCATAAAAGAAGCTTTCAATTTTGTTGAAAAAAATAAAGTTTTGCTCACTTTAGGGATGAAACCTAACAGGCCTGAAACAGGCTATGGGTATATTCAGATTTCAAAAGAAGACAACATGCAATCTTCAATTAATAAAGTTAAAACTTTTACAGAAAAGCCTGATAGTGATTTGGCCAAAGTCTTTTATGAGAGTGGTGATTTTTATTGGAATTCAGGCATATTCATCTGGTCATTAAAAACCATTATGAGTTCTTTTGAGATACATTTACCTGAAATTAATTCATTGTTTTCACAAGGGTTAGATATTTATAATACTGATAAAGAAGCCGATTTTATTAAAAAAACTTATTCAAAATGCAGAAATGTATCAATTGACTATGGATTAATGGAAAAAGCAAAAAACGTATATGTTTTTTGTGCAGAATTTGGATGGTCAGATTTAGGCACATGGAGTTCTCTTTATGAACATTCAAAAAAAGACACAAAGCAAAATGCTATTAAAGGCAAAAATATTCTTACTTATGATTCTAACAAATGCATTGTTAATGCCCCGGACGAAAAATTAGTTGTAATACAGGGCCTTGAGAATTATATAGTAGTTGATTCTGAAAAAGCTTTACTAATTTGCAAAAAAGAAGAAGAGCAACAAATAAGACAATTTGTAAATGACATCTCGATAAAGAAAGGAGATGAATACATATAAATTTAAGTTCATTTGCCTTTATTTATTTTATTAATTTACAATTCATAAATGAACAAGCACAAAAAAAGTCTCTGAAAATATTTTCAGAGACTTTTTTGTGTAATAATAAATAAATTTAATATTCCCACAAATCTTGTTCAGCTTTAAACAGTTTGTCTTTAATTCTATTAGCTTCAAGTAATGCCTCTACACCAAGAGCGTAAGAAGAAATCGATCTATCATTATAAACATTTGATTCTTGAACTATAAAACTATTAAAATATCGTTTTTCGAAAATATCATCAAATGTTCTTCTTTCTGCATCATTTTGGGGGTTAAAGGCAGCATGGTTTGCTAAAATACGTCTCACTTCCGGAAAATAAACCCAAAACACAGGAGTCTTTCTAATCGTTTTAGAAACATTATCATCCTTTATATAAAATCTTATAGGAGATATACCAATTATTCTAACTTTCATAACAGACAATTGCCTATCAAAATACCATTCCTCTTTAAGCATAAATTGTTTTATTTCGCTTGTATGTACCTCCCCTGGAATAATCTGCATTTCTTCTTCTCCTGTTTCAGGATTAGTAAAAGGTATAGTATCATCAACAGCACCCATTTTTTCTTCAACCTGTTTTCTAGTCATTGGTGCCGAAAAATTATCATCATCTGTTGAGTAAACAGTTAATCCTTCATTTGTAATTCCCCACAAAAACAATTGCATCAAACTCATTCTATCTCCCAATTTTTGTGTAGGAAAGTATAAAGGGTGATTAATTTTTTCTCTCAAATCAATAATACGCCATATACGTTTTTTCCACATAACATCAGCTTCTCTTAAATAAGAATAATTTACTCTCTTTCTGCTAGGCACATGTTCCTTCTCATAAATACCATCGTTTACCTGTGCTGTAACTGTATTTGTATTAAACCAAAATAGAGAAAAACAAAAAATTGAAATAAAAAATATTTTTTTCATGTGTTTATAATTTAATTTTAATTCTCAAATATATATAAAGCAAAAAGGACATTCTTTTTTTGCTGCTTAAAATTTCGAAATACTATACTTTTTTTTATAAATCAAATATTATTTAATTTTAAATATTAATGATTGAAGCTTAGTTACTCTACCATCAGGACCTGCAGCTTTAATGTCTTCAACTATAAGGTTGTTCCCTGATTTTAAATTTCTGATAAAGCG
>JAGLDO010000118.1 GCA_023145555.1 Bacteroidales bacterium | reverse complement strand
TTAATTTGTAAATATACAAAATTTAAAGATATACTAAAACTCAAATATTATTTATTAGTAATTTTATCAATAATGTTAGTTGTTGAATATCCATCAACAAAATCGATAGTGATCACAGCTCCTCCTTTATCTTTAACAACTTCATAACCGACAATATCTTCCGGCTTATAGTCGCTTCCTTTTATGAGAATATCGGGCTGAATAATTTTTATTAATTCATAAGGAGTATCTTCATTAAATAAAATTACATTATCAACAAAAGATAAAGAAGCTAAAACCATTGCTCTTGAAAATTCATCTTGTAAAGGTCTTGTTTCTCCTTTCAGTCGTTTTACAGATTCGTCGGTATTTAAACCAATAATTAATATATCACCACAACTTGCTGCTTTAGCAAGATATTCGATATGTCCACGATGGATAATATCAAAACAACCATTAGTAAAAACTATCTTTTTATCTTTAAACTTCCAAAATGAAATCAAGGTTTTAAGATTGTCTTTTTGAATTATTTTTGATTTAATAACTTCAAGTTTATCCATTAGGTAAATTTATTTATTATTCTTATTTACAAGAGGTATAGCAATGAGAGAGATAAACCCGACAACAATTAACATTGCCGTCATTGATTCGTGGCAAACCAAAGCAAAAACTTTTGCAGTATTACCATCAATTCCATAACTTATTAAAGTTGCAATAACCATAAAATGCCAAGCTCCCATACCTCCCTGCACTGGTGCAATCATTGCAAAACTACCCATAACAAATGCTGTTAATCCTGCGAATACCGACAAATCTGATGTTTCGGGAATGCTAAAAAAACACAGATACATCATAAGAAAATAAAAAAACCAAATAAGAAAAGAATAAAAAATGAATAATGGTTTATTATTAACTGTTTTTATTGTTTTTAGTCCTTGAAAAAAACTCCTTATTAAGTCAGCTAATTTCTTATATATAACTGAATTTTTAATTCGTCTATTAAAGAAAACAAATATTAAACCAAATACGATAACGATAATAAAGAATATCATTAAAATATTTAAAAAATTAATATTGCTAAATTTCTCTGCTATCTCAGGGTGACTATGAATAAAATCTAAAGGGATATGGAATTGTGTAAATAAAACAATTAGAGTGCATAACAAAAGCATTATCATATCAATAATGCGCTCAAGTACAATTGTGCCAAAAGCTTTTGTTATCGGCATTTTTTCGTATCTGTTAATAATTACACTACGAGTAACTTCTCCCATTCGGGGTAGTGCTAAATTTGCCAGATAACCAATCATAACATAAAAAAAAGAATTGATTGTTTTAGGATGGTATCCTAATGATTTTGCCAACATATTCCACCTCAGTGCACGAGCTACATGACTTAATATCCCTATAAAAAGTGAGACCCAAATCCAAAAATAATTAACTTTTTTTAGAGCACTCCATAGTTCACTAACATTTTGGTCTTTATAAACTAACCAAAAAAGAAAAATTCCTGCACTAAAAAAAGCAAGGAATTTTAAAGTTATTTTTAATCTTTTTTTCAAAATATTAATCAATTAAATGATTAGTACGAGCATCGGGAAAAACAAATTGAGGTTTAAACTTTTTTGCCTCTTCAAAATCCATACTTGCATATGCAATAATAATAACAACATCACCAACTTCTGCTTTTCGAGCAGCAGGGCCATTTAAACAAATTGTACCGGAGCCTCTTTTCCCCTTAATAACATAAGTTTCGAGACGCTCGCCATTGTTAACATTAACAACTTGAACTTTTTCGTTTTCAATAATATTTGCAGCATTCATCAAGTCTTCATCAATAGTTATACTTCCTACGTATTGAAGATTTGCCTCGGTAACTGTTGCTTTATGAATTTTTGATTTTACTACTTCAATATTCATAATAAAAATTTTTATACTACAAAATTACAAATTAAAATTGATATTATCTATAAGTCGAATTTTTCCTACTTTAACAGCAATGCATCCTACATTATTATTTTGTTCTTGCCAATTGTTTATTGATTTCAACTCAACATCATCCACAATATCAAAATATTCAACTTCAAGAAAGGGATTCGAATTAATTGTATCAACAACCCAATCTTTTAATTCTTTTACGTTTAATTTATTTATAAGGTTTCGAGCCTTAAATAAAGTTTCAGAAATAAAAGATGAATTTTTTCTTTGATCTTTTGACAACAATAAATTTCGTGAGCTCATTGCCAAGCCATCTTTTTCACGAACTATTGGACAAGCAATAATTTTTATTGGGATATTCAATATTTCAACCATTTTTTTTATTATCACATACTGTTGAAAATCTTTTCTTCCAAAATATGCAACATCAGGATTAACAATATTAAACAATTTGCTAACTACTTGAGCTACTCCATTAAAATGTCCAACCCTATGTTTTCCCTCCATTACTTTATCTAAATCTCCAAAATCAAAGATTCTATTATCCTCTTCAGTGTAAATTTCTTTTACTGAAGGTGTAAATACAAAATCGCAACCAGCATTTTTCAATAAATTTATGTCCTTATCAATAAATCTAGGATAATTTTCTAAATCTTTCTTATCATTGAATTGATTTGGATTAACAAAAATACTTACAATAGTGATATCATTATCACTAGCACTTTTCTTAATTAATGAGATATGCCCTTCATGCAAAGCTCCCATTGTTGGCACAAAACCAATTTTTTTGTTTTTTTGAGCTAAATCTCGCAATTCTTTTTGTAGATCAGCTTTATAATCAAATACTTTCATTTACTATTAATTTATCACAAAATATGATGCAAATAAATAAAATATTATTGTAGAAAAAAACATAAATTTAAAATTATACTAAAATTAAAAATAATTCGTTTTTTTAACACTATTAAAGCAAACAATTGAAAATCTGAAATATTTTTACTATTTTTGTAAAAATTTTTGAAAATGGAAAAAACTAAAGTACTATTTGTATCTCAAGAGATTACACCTTATTTGCCAGAAAACGAAATGTCTTCAATAAGCAGATATTTACCACAGGGAATTCAAGAAAAAGGTAAAGAAATAAGAACATTTATGCCAAGGTACGGATGTATTAACGAAAGAAGAAACCAACTTCATGAAGTAATCCGTTTATCAGGCATGAATTTAATTATTGACGATACTGACCACCCATTAATTATAAAAGTAGCTTCAATTCAAGCGGCACGAATGCAGGTTTATTTTATAGATAATGAAGATTTTTTTCACAGAAAATTTGTATTATCTGACGAAAACAATAAATTTTATGAAGATAATGATGAGAGAGCAATATTTTTTGCCCGTGGTGCAATTGAAACAGTAAAAAAATTGAGATGGAAACCTGATATTGTGCATTGTCATGGTTGGTTTACAAGCTTAGTTCCATTATACATAAAAAAAGCTTTTAAAGAGAACCCTCTATTTGCCAATTCTAAAGTAATTTATTCTGTCTATGATGATGGTTTTGATAATAAATTAAACAGTTCTTTTAAGAAAAAAATAAAAGTTGAAGGAATTACTGACAAAGACTTATCAACAATAAAAACAGCCAATTACGAAAACATTACAAAGTTAGCTATCAACATGTCTGACGGATTAATTATTGGCAATGAAAAAATAAATCCTAAAATAAAAAAATATATTATTGATTCTGGGAAACCTCTTTTAGAATATCAATCACAAGAAAAACTTGTAGATTCATACTCTGATTTTTACGACAATTTACTCAACACTTAACAATCATTAAAAATTAAAAAACCTTGACACATAATCTTTTAAAAAACTTATTACTTCTAAGTATTATTGGAATAATTTCTTTTAGTTGTAATGATGATGCAAGCATGATTGGACTTGAAATACAGCCAGATTCCGACAAAATTGAAATTAGTTATGATTCAATAGCTTCAATTTCAGCATATACACTATTTGACGATTCAATTATTTATAAAAATCCTGCATACAGCCTTTTTGGAAGTTATGTTGACCCTATTTTTGGCAACACAAAGGCAAGTTTTACTTTTAGCATTAACCCAAGATATCTTAACGCAAATTTTGCAGACAGCCTTAATTTACATGTCGATTCGCTAGTTATCTATTTTAACTACCACAGCTATTATGGCGACACTCTAACCCCTCAACACTTTACTTTTTTTGAATTAACAGATAGTATTAATATTGACTCTTCTTTTCTTTCACAAATCAATATAGAAGATTACTATGATAAAAATTCTGTTCTTTTAGATACTATAATAAAACCAAAACCTAACGACACTTTACCTTTTTCTATAAAACTACCCAAAGAATTAGGACAAAGATTTATTGATGCAGATACTTCTGTATATTCAAGCACTTTAAACTTTGTTGATTTCTTTAAAGGCTTTTATTTAACAACAAATCAAGTTGATGACGGAGGCTCATTACTAAGTTACAATCTTTCTACATCCTCAACAGTCATTACTCTATACTATAGTGGACCAACTGATACAGTCTCTCACAACTTTGACTTTATTGTTAACTATTCAAATCGATATAATATATATAAACACGACTATACAAACTCAACAATTAACAATGTTGGAGATTCCACATATATTGACAGCGTTATTTATCTCCAACCAATGAATGGACTGAAAGGAAAAATTGAGATTCCTGATTTATCTTCATTAGTAAATCAATACCCAATATCAATTAACAAAGCAGAACTAATTATTGAGACAGAAGATTCTGTTATTACTCAGACGAATTTATATAAAACTCCATTAACTTTAAAAATTAAAGGAATTGATGATGATGGAGAAACAACTCTTTTACCCGATTACATAAAGACAACCTCAACCGGTTTGTATTATTCTACCCAACAATATGACAACGAATCTAAGTCATATAAGTTCATTATCACACAATACATTCAGGACTTAATTAGTCAAGGAAAATCTAATTGCAGTTTTTATATTTACATCCCAAATAGTAATTACTCTACAAACAGAGTGGTATTAAAAAACTCAAGACAAAAAAAAGATATAAAATTTTTAATAACGTATACAAAACTTTAATAACATGTGCGGAATTGTAGGATATATTGGCAATAAAGAAGCATATCCTGTGCTAATAAACGGTTTAAAACGATTAGAATACCGAGGATACGATTCTGCAGGAATTGCTATCATAAACGGAGATACTCGAATATATAAGTGTAAAGGAAAAGTTAGCGACTTAGAAACTTTTGTTGAGAATAAAGATGTTTCCGGTTCAATAGGAATGGGTCATACACGCTGGGCTACTCATGGAGAACCAAATAATATAAACGCTCACCCTCACAAATCTCAAAATGGACATTTCGTTGTTATTCATAATGGAATAATTGAAAATTATTCTCGTTTAAAATCAAAATTAGAAAACAGAGGATACACATTCCAAAGTCAGACAGATACCGAAGTTTTGGCTAATCTAATTGAATACATATACTTAAAAGGTAAAGTAAGTGGTGAAATTGCAGTACGTTTAGCCTTAACAAAAGTAATAGGCACATATGGTTTAATTGTTTCTTGCAAAGAAGAGAAAAATCAATTAATTGCAGCGCGAAATGGAAGTCCTTTGGTAGTTGGTATTGGGAAAAACGAATATTTCATTGCTTCTGATGCTACTCCAATAGTAGAATACACGAATAGTGTTATTTATTTGAACGACAATGATGTAGCAATAATCAAAAAGAATGAATTAACTTTAAAAACAATACACAACAACAAGCAAATACCAAAAATTGAAACTTTAGATTTAGATATTGGAGAAATTGAAAAAAGTGGGTTTGAACATTTCATGTTAAAAGAAATTTTTGAACAGCCACGTGCAATATTAGACACTTTTAGAGGAAGAATGTCTGATAATAAATCTGATATTTTTTTAGGCGGTTTATATAATATTTTACCCAAACTAGTTGATGCAAAAAGAATAATAATAATTGGATGTGGAACTTCATGGCATGCCGGTTTAGTTGGAGAATATCTTATTGAAGAATACGCAAAAATTCCTGTTGAAGTAGAATATGCTTCAGAATTTCGATACAGAAAACCAATAATTTTTAAAGACGATATTGTAATTGCAATAAGTCAGAGTGGAGAAACGGCGGACACTTTAGCAGCCATAAAATTGGCACAAAAAGCAGGAGCTATAGTTCTTGGTATATGCAATGTTGTAGGTTCTAGCATCCCAAGAATTACCGATGCCGGAGTTTATACTCATGCAGGACCTGAAATTGGAGTTGCTTCAACAAAAGCATTTACAGCACAAGTTACAATTCTAACAATGATGGCTATGTTATTAGGGAAAAAACGCAATGTTCTTTCCCAAGAACAATATGAAACTCTAATTTCAGAATTAACAAAAACACCTGATAAGATTGGTTTAATTTTAAAGCATAGTGAAAGTATTAAAAATATTGCTGCAAAATATAAAGATGCTACTAATTTTTTATATTTAGGAAGAGGTTATTTTTTCCCTGTTGCTTTAGAAGGAGCTTTAAAATTAAAAGAAATTTCATATATTCATGCTGAAGGTTATCCTGCAGCAGAAATGAAGCACGGACCAATTGCTTTAATCGACGAAAAAATGCCTGTTGTTGTTATTGCAACAAAAGATAAATCTTATGATAAGATTGTTAGCAATATTCAAGAAATTAAAGCCAGAAAAGGTATTGTTATTGCAGTTGTTACCGAAGGCGATACTGTGATTAAAAATTTAGCCGATCACGTTATTGAAATACCGGATTCTGCACAAGCTTTAGCACCATTAATAACTGTTGTGCCGCTCCAATTAATATCTTATTATATTGCAGTAATGAGAGGTTGTAATGTTGACCAGCCAAGAAATTTAGCAAAATCTGTTACTGTTGAATAATGTTTTTTTTAAGGGAAAATACTAAAAACTAAATAGTTTTATTTAGCAAATTTCCCTTTTGAATCAAATCAATTAAATATTTATTTTTCAGGCTTTTTTTCAAGAGCTCAATATGATGTTGATTATGAGTATCTGAACCAACAAAATCTACCATATTATTTACAATTAATTTCTCTGCAATTTTTTTTGCCTGTGCAGAATATCCTCCAACCAAGGAATTAATATTTATTTGTAAAAGGACTCCCCTATTCTTCAATTCATTGTATGCTTCAAAATCATTATACCAATAAGTGTACCTTTCGGGATGAGCAAGAACAGGAGTATATCCCATAGTCAGCATTTTAAAAATCACTTCATCGAGGACTTGCGGCTTATTATAAAAAGGCAACTCAAATAACAAATAATTAGTACCAAAAGTTAACAATTTCTCCTCGTCTAATTTCTTTCTAAAATCATAATCAAGATAATATTCCGCAGCTACATCTATCTCAACGTCAATATTGGCTTTCTTTACTGCATCTTGGAGCAATACTAACCCTTTATTTATTATTTTTGGAGTATTTTGGTAAAAATCACTAATAATATGAGGTGTTGTTATTAATTTTTTAAATCCCAAATCGTTCAATCCTTTTATTAATTGCAATGATTGTTCTAACGATGCAGATCCATCGTCAATTGCAGGAATTAGATGCGAATGAACATCAGTTACCAAATCTGAAAAATCAGACAATCTGTCAACTTTTTTAAAAAGATTTATCACTTTATAAATTATCTTTTAACATATTGCTTTTCATAATATTTTTCATATTCTCCCGAATTAATATTGTCGAGCCATATTTGACTGTTTAAATACCAATCAACAGTTTTTTCCATACCTTCTTCAAAGCTTACTAAATGTTTCCAACCCAACTCTTTTTGCAGCTTAGAAGAATCAATAGCATAACGCAAATCATGTCCTGCTCTATCTTTCACAAAAGTAATAAGTTTTGCAGATGTCCCGGGAACTCTATTTAACCTATTATCCATTATTTCACACAATTGACGAATAAGGTTAATATTTGTCCATTCATTATTTCCTCCAATATTATAAGTATGTCCTATTTTACCTTGATGAAAGATAATGTCAATAGCTTTAGCATGGTCTTCAACATAAAGCCAATCACGAATATTTTCTCCCTTTCCATAAATTGGTATAGGCTTATTCTTTTTAATATTATTAATTGCTAAAGGGATTAACTTCTCGGGAAATTGATTTGGACCGTAATTATTTGAGCAGTTTGATATTACAACAGGTAATTTATAAGTATTAAAATACGCACGCACTAAATGGTCAGAACTAGCCTTTGATGCAGAATAAGGACTTTTTGGATCATAGCTTGTTTCTTCTGTAAAAAGACC
>JAGLDO010000117.1 GCA_023145555.1 Bacteroidales bacterium | reverse complement strand
ACCATTAATTTTTTTTGAGTAATTATTTCTTTGTCTATAAAACCATATTCCAAATCTTTTGTATGAGAGAAACACATAAGACGCCACTTAGTAAGAGCATCGGGCATAGTAAATTTAATTGTTACATCACCATTATTATCGGTTTTAAGTTGAGGATAGAAAAAGGCTGTTTCATTAAAATTTGTTCGTGCTTTAATTAAATTCAGTTCTTCTAAAATATTTTTTTTGTCTGACTCTTGTTTTTGTTTATCCGGCTCACCAACTGCTTGTTTGGTTATAGGAGAAACGCTACTAACTTCTTCCATTTCGTCGTCCAGTGCTTCAGGAATAGATTTTTCACCGGTCATCATTCTTTTTGTGCTTTTATACATTAGAGGTCTGTAATAATTAAAGCCAAACCAGTTAAAACTGTTATAAGTATCAGAAGGGAAACTATAGTATTTATTTACATTTTTATAAATAGAATTAGAACGTGTTGAGAAAAAAGTATTTGTCTTCCACGAAAGTGATGAGTAATATTTTTTATAAATATTAAAATTCCAGATGTTATTTTTAAATTTATCTAATGAAGCATCGTACAGGTCTGCCATCATTTCAGCTACAACTTTTTCGCCGGCATTGTTTTTAATTTTTATTTTCCACTCTTCGCTTGCACCCGGCAAGAGTTTGTTTTTAAAAGTGCTGAACTCAAAATCCAGTTTTTTATTTGTGTAAGGAACAGTAATAATTGCGTCGTGTTTGTAAATTCTGTTATTATAAATAAAAGTAAAATGAACAGAAAAATTTCCTCTGTAGGCTTCAATAATCGGGATTTTTATAATTTGCTGATTATTTTTTAATTGAATATTTTTTGAGCTGATTATTTTGTTTTTGCTTTCAACATCATACAAAAGATTTATTTTTTTTAACGAAGTCCCGATTAAGAAAACAGCATTTTCTCCGGGTTCACCCTTGTCTTTAATTGCAGTAAACCAGTCAATAGTTTTAAAAGGTACTTCTTTATCGTGTGGCGAATAAAGAGTGAAATATTTTTTTGCAACAATTTTATTACCCAAAATATCTTTTGAATAAATTTCGGCTACATATTTTCCTGACTTCCATTTTTTTATATTTTGGATTTCTATTGTTTTGTTTTGTTCTGTATCAAATTTAATATCAGTAGCAATATTAATTTTTTCTAATTTTGTACTTTCATCTTTATAAATATTATTTGGGTATTTTGAATACCAATCCGATTTAGTATAAATAAATTTATCAGGCTTTTCCCATAAGCGGTTTCGTAATGTAATTTCAGGCTCTTTTAGTCTGTATATTTTAATATCACCTTTGGCAGGAATAAATTCATTATTATAATTTTTAGTGATTATTTTAGTCAATGAATACTCATCTTTATTTAATTTTTTAGGCAAATCTAAGTCAATTTTTAGAGCATTGTAGGCTATAGAAATATTTTTGTCGGCAGATTGTGTCTCACCGTTAATATCTGTCACATCAACAGTAATGCTGTAGTTAAAAGCTGCATCGTTTGTTTTTGGTATAGATAAATCGGGAATAGCTGTAAATTCAATGTTAAATTCACCATTGTTATTTGTTGTGCAACTACCGTTTTTAATAACAACTTTTTTTGCATTTATGTATGGATAATAATATTTGGTTTGCCACAAAGGCGTTCTCTCAACTGTGTATTTTACTGTTGCGTTTGTGAGGTTTGAACCCGCATAACTTTTTGCAAAGCCGGTAATTGATATTTTATTATTTAGAAGATAATTTCCTTTTAAAGGATTAAATTTTACGAAGAATTTAGGTCGTTTATATTCTTCAACCGAAAACGCTACAGAGCCTTTGTTGTTTCTTATCTGCATTAGTCCGTTTAAAATGTTTTTTGGAATTTGAAACGAACCCGAGAATGTTCCAAATTCATTTGTTGTAAGGTTTAGTTTGCTTATGTTTTTGTAATTAACATCTTTAAAAATAATTGTGCTCGAGTAATTAGGGATAATACTGTTTTTATCGCCGGCAGTTTCAATCATAATTCCTTTAAAATGAACAGTTTGTCCCGGACGATAAATGGCACGGTCGGTAAAAAAGAATGTTTTTGTAATAACATTTTTCTTTAAAGTGTTTTTGTAAGAATAGAAAGTATTGTTTGTGCTTAAAAAATCGTTGTTATAAGTAAAATCGAGAGAGAAATTTTTACTGTTTTGATTTGGGTCAATCTCAAAAAATCCTTTTTTGTCGGTTACGTAATTTTTGCCTTTTATTCTAACAAACTTTCTGGTTTTATAGTCATAATTTTTATAAAAAACCTGTGCGTTTACATTGCTGATTGGTTCGCCTGAAATTCTGTTTAACACATAAAATTGAATTGCTCCGTCATTTTTTTTTCTTTTTATGTAGCTCAAATTTGTTACAGTAAACATATCAAACGAAACAATGTTACCGTCAAACGAAAAATCTTTATTGTCTGCTACAATCAATGCATATTGTCCAACATTTAGTTTGTCAATAATAAACTCTAATGAGTGACTGTTAAAATCATTGTCTTTAGGCATGTTGACTGATGACGACCAAATTGTTTTGGCATTATTAATAAATTTCTCATAAATTTCTTCGCGTGAATAATTAAGTTTTGTACTTGTTATTTTTTCTTTATCATAAGTCACAATCTTAAAAAAAGCTTCATTCTCGTTTTGGTAATTTATTTTAACAGCAAAATTTTTATTGGGTGCTACATTCTTTTCAAAATTAAAAGACAGATTTTTAATTTCAATTTGAGCTTTTAAATTTTTGCATTTTTCGGCACCTTTTGTTTCAGGAAATTTTTTAATCACACTATTGCAAATATCAAAAGCTGTTTTATTATCATTTTTATATATTGAAGTTTCTTTAAATTTGCTGTTATATTTTTTTGCTCTTTTATTATAAAACAGAGCTGTTAAATAAGATATTTCTGACGAATAAGGATTGTCTTTAAATTTAGAATGTAATTTTTTTAATTCGGAAATGTATAAACTGTCTTTTTTTTGATTTACAGAAAATCGGTAAACAAAAGTTAGTCGTTTTAAATCAGCATCAATAAATGCTTCCTCATTTTCATTTTTAAGTCTGAAATTTAATAAATTCTGTAAAATATTAACCGCATAAAAATGTAATGATAGAGTATCTGTTGTTGTTATATTTTTTTTTGCAAAAATATTGGCATCATCAAAATAAAAATTTTCTTTAAGTTGAAACATATCAGCCGGTCGCGAAACGCTTAATTCTGTTTTGGAGAAAAAATCGACTGCCCTGAAAGCGAGAAAGTCGTATAAAGTAGGGCGGAGTTTTTTTGATTTAGTGCCTTTAATTATTATGTCATCATATTCATTTATAGGAACTTGTTGTAGCTTTCTACTTTCGGTTAACGATGTTTTGTAATGGTATATAATTGTGCTCAAAATTGTGTTCAAATCCCAAGTGCTTAAATCGTTATTGTCGAAATTTGCTGTCTGTGAGCGTTTATAAAATTTCCAACGATTGGCTTTGTAATACATATAATACATCTCGGCAAGCATTGAATGTAAAATAGCATTGTTTGGGAATGTTGATAATTGAGCTTCTTTTTTTGTATCAATAATTAAATTGCCAAAATTGTTTTCGGTAGTTTGATTAATGAATTTTAACTTATATGTAAGAGTTTTTATAATTTGGGGAGAATTGTTGTTTTCTTTCGCATTTTTATAAATAGCCTCAACAATTTTTAAAGCAGATTTAGGTAATCCTTTTTTCTCAAGAGAATCAACTTTTGCCCATTCTTTCTTATGTTTATCATCTTGGTTATTAAGTATTGGATTTTGATTATTGAAGGAATCTTTAAATTTAAAACTTACTAGAATCATAAAAATAATTATGATAATATACGACTTTGGAAAATGTTTTGAATTCATGATTTCTAATTTAAGATGAATAGAAAATTTAAAAGCTTTGTAAATAAAACAAAAGTTATACCAAAATTGTTAGTATAAATTTAATAATAATTATAATGATTATATAATTATTAACGCAAATACAATGTTTTAATTGAAATGATTATGGTTTAAGTTACAAACTTAACCCGTTTTATTGGCTTCGCCGAGCACTTTGTGGTTCAAGCAAAAAAGAAGTGAACAGAAACTCGATGTAGTCAATTGCATGAATAGGCGATGGATAGTGGGAAGCGAAGCGGGAGGCACCGCATTAGAAGTACCCAAATTTGGGGTTATTAAAAACTCCAAATTTGTTGGTAATTCTTAAGCGTAGAAAAATTCTGAACGGCGAAGCCCTCAACGAAGTTAATTTTTCGGGTTATGACCTGTTTATCAATATATTTGAATTTAAGAATTGATATATATAAATATACTTATTTTAAATAAATTTTTTTATTATATTTATAAGTTATTAGCATATTCTTTTTAATATAATATAAACTTAATATTTATAAGGCTTTAAATATGAACCATATATATTTTGTCAACACAAACAAGAATGAATATAATTTTATTTAGCTGCTCTTACGGATTTGCAATCCGTAAGTTGTATATGAGGTTTTCAATTTTTGTGTTGCAAATCCGAAAAAGCTATTAATTCGTGTTAATTAGTGAAATTAGTTCTAAAATATAAACTGATGAGAAATAAAATAAAATATTTATTTATTATAATCTTGTTAATAATAACTTGTTATTCAAGTGCACAGAATACTAGTGATGCTAATTTAAAAACTGCATATATATATAATTTTGCAACTTATATTAAATGGGAAAACGAAAATAATATTGATACTTTTAAAATTGGAGTATTTGGAAATGATACAGTTTTATTCCAGGCATTAAGGAATATGGTAGAGATACGACTACTGAAAAATAAACCAATAAAAATTATTAATTTTAGTGATGTTGAAGACCTTAATAGAACTCAAATATTGTATGTCTTAAAAAAACGAAATTCAGAGATTAATAAAATTTCAGAAAAGATTAAACGGACAAATACTTTATTGATAACTAATGATTATGATTTTAACAAATCAATGATAAATTTTGTTTATGTAAATGGGACTTGGCAGTTTGAATTAAATGAAAAAAATGTTAAGAATGAAAATCTGGTAATTTTACCGAAATTAATTGCTATAAAAAAATCCAAATCCGAATTAAAAAAGCTCTACTTTAAAACAGATGAATTACTAGAGAGTGAAAAAGAAAAAGTTAAAACACAAAGAAGTAAAATTGCCGGACAGAAAGAAGAAATCGTTAAACAGAGCGAAACAATAAAAAATCAGAAAGAGAATATAATATTACAACAGAAAAATATTAATTTTCAAAAGGAGAAGCTTAATAATTTGGTTGAAGAAAATATAAAACAGCAAAAAAAAATAGACTTAAAAATAAAGTTGCTTGATATAAAAGAAAAAGAAAGAATCGAACAAGAAGCAATAATTAAAGTACAACAAACCGAAATTAATAAACAAAAAAATAATGTAGAAGACCAAAATTTTGTGCTAGAAAAACAAAAAAATGAAATTACAAGTCGTCAAAATGAAATAGAGTCTTTAAATGCTAATCTTAATAAGCAATTAGAAAAAATAAAAATGCAACGTCTTATCTTATTTTTATTCATAGCATTAATTATCCTGATTTTAGGTTTAGTATTTTATATTTACAAAGCATATAGAATAAAAAAAGAATCAAATAGAAAATTGGTTGAAAAAAATTTTGAAATTACACAACAAAAAGAGGAGATTCAAACTCAGGCTGAACATCTTGAAATTGTCAATAAAGAACTTGAGAAATTATCAATTGTTGCCAGAGAGACTGACAATGCAGTAATAATAATGGATTCTAAAGGTAATTTTGAATGGGTTAACCAAGGATTTACTCGTATGTATGAACTTTCGTTGAACGAATTTATTAATGATTTTGGCGGGAATATAATGAACGCCAATCTAAATACTAACAATCAGGAAATGATTTATCATTGTCTGGAGAAAAAAGAACCTGTTATTTTCGAATCTTTTTTTATAACAAAAAGCAATAAAGAAATTTGGGTTCAAACAACACTTACACCAATTTTAGTTGATAATAAAATAGAAAAATTAGTTGCTATTGATTCTGATATTAGCAAAATTAAAGAGTTTGAAGAAAAAATATTACAACAAAAGGATGAAATAGAAGCTCAGAGGGACGATATTGAAACAAAAAGAGATTTGGCGATTAAACAAAGAGATGAAATATCACGTCAAAAACAAGATATTACTGATAGCATTCAGTATGCAAAACGAATACAAACTGCCGTTTTTCCTTCAGATGATTTTATTAATAATATATTAAACGAATATTTTATTCTTAATAAACCAAAGGGAATTGTCGGTGGAGATTTTTACTGGATTTCTGAAAATAATGGACAAACAATAATTGCAATTGGTGATTGCACAGGTCATGGTGTGCCGGGTGGATTTATGAGTATGCTTGGAATAACTTTTTTAAATAAAATTGTCAATGAAAAAGGAATTACAAAACCATCTGAAATATTAAATCATTTACGAATAAACATTATTGAATCTTTGCATCAAACAGGGGAATTCGGAGAAGTTGATGATGGAATGGATATTAGCTTAATATCTGTCAATAAAAAAAATCATGTGCTTCAATATGCAGGAGCAATGAATTCATTATATATTATAAGTACTGACATTGAAGGATATAAACTAAAAGAAATAAAAGCAGATAGAATATCTATTTGCATCAGTCGATTGGCAGATAAATCTTTTACAAACCATAAAATTGGTATAAAAAAGGGAGATACTGTATATCTTTCTACAGATGGATATCTTGACCAATTTGGCGGATCTAAAGGGGAAAGATTTAAGGCAGAAAATTTCAGGCAACTAATTCTCAAATTGCAAGAATTAACTATGTCTGAACAGAAAAAGGCTTTGAATGAAAATATTGAAAGTTGGAGGGGACTTAATAATCAAATAGATGATATTTTAGTGATGGGAATTAGAATAGAGTAAAATATTTTTGTTAAAAGTCCCCTTAAATGTTATAATTACAAATTGTAATATAAAAAA
>JAGLDO010000116.1 GCA_023145555.1 Bacteroidales bacterium | reverse complement strand
TCTAAGCCAATTTTTTCTAATTTATCAATTGCAACAGTTATATCGACAAATTTGTCTTGGTGACCTATTACTTCGGCAATGCCTGCTAATACTTTTCTATTATTGATTTTTATTATTGTATTAAGATTTAAATTATCAAATACCTTATCAATAATTTGCACTAACTCAAGTTCGTTAAGCAATGAGTTGCTGCCAATAACATCAACATCACACTGGAAGAATTCACGATAACGACCTTTTTGTGGTCTGTCGGCACGCCAAACAGGCTGAATTTGAAATCTCTTAAAAGGAAATTGAATATCGTTTCGGTGTTGAACAACAAATCGAGCAAAAGGAACGGTTAAATCGTAACGCAAAGCTTTTTCACAAATCTTATAACTTAATTTCGTTGAATTTTCACGTGATATTTCTTCTTCTTGTACTTTCGATAAATAATCGCCTGAGTTAAGAATTTTAAAAATTAACCTGTCGCCTTCTTCACCATACTTACCCATCAAAGTATTTAATGTTTCCATTGCAGGTGTTTCAATTGGCATGTATCCAAACAGTTTGAATACCTTTTTTATTGTATCAAAAATATAATTTCTTCTCACCATCTCAATTGGTAAAAAATCTCTTGTTCCTTTAGGAATTGTCGGTTGTGTTGCCATGTTTTAATTTTAAGAATTTTTTCCTTACTTAAGTTTACAAAAATATTAATATTATTTACAAAAACAGAATCCTACTCAAAACAAACCACGGTAATACCCGCTCCGCCAAATTCAATATGTTCATCTTTGTACGACTTAATTAAATCAACAGTGTGAAGATATTCCCTTATAAGCTGTCGCAAAATACCGTTGCCTTTGCCGTGTAATATTTTCACTTCTTTAACATTCAACATTATTGCCTCGTCAATATATTGCATAACTGTTGGTATTGCTTCATCAACTCTTTTGCCACGCACATCAAGACCGAGCTTAAAATTAAATTTTCGTTTGTTATATTCTTCATTATAATTGGAAGTGGTAAAACCTTTTTGTTTATTTATTCTTTTAAACTCATTTTTGCCAATTCTTTCAAGTTTCTTTTTTTCTACCTGAGTAATCATATTGCCAAAGGCAACCATATAATTGTTCTGGTTAAATTCAATCACCTCTCCCACTACATCATTCTGTCCAATTAATTTTACATTATCACCAATATTTATCGGTTCATCTTTGCTTTCTATCTTAAGCTCACTATCAGCAATCTTAATACGTTTTTTTATTTTTGTCAGATTATTAATTTTGTTGGCAATTACTTCATCTTTTTCGTTTTCACGATGTTTTACTTTGTCTTTATAACTCTCTAATTCTGTACGAACCTGCTTGGTTCTTTCTTTCTCTGCATTGCTTTCTTTAATAACCCTTATTGTATTCTCAATTATTTTATTCGATTTAGTCAACAACTGTTCAGCTTCAATATTGGCTTTACTAATTATTTTTTTCTTAATTTCAATAGATTGATTTAGTTCTTCTTCTTGCTTTTGAATTAATTCTTCTAATTTTTTTTCTGATTTACGGATTTTTTTTCTTTTATTTTCCCAATAATTTTTATCTCTGGCAATATCTTTTAAATGCTTATCGAAAGAAATGTGTTTAGTTCCGATTTTATCTTTTGCAGAATTTAATATTTCTTCAGATAATCCAATTTTGCGGGCAATCTCAAAGGCAAAAGAGCTCCCCGGCTTACCAATCTCTAATTTAAAAAGCGGTTCTAACTTATTGTTATCAAATAACATAGCACCATTTGCAATTCCATCGGCAGATGCAGCAAAATGTTTTAGGTTAGTATAATGAGTTGTCAACACTCCATAGGTTTGCTGCTCATTAAGTTTTTTTAGCACAGCTTCGGCAATAGCACCACCTAGCATTGGCTCAGTACCTGTACCAAATTCATCAATTAAAATAAGAGATTTAACATCAGCTTTCTTGGTAAAATATTTCATATTAATTAAATGAGAGCTGTATGTACTCAAATCATTTTCAATTGATTGCTCATCACCAATATCAATAAAAATATTATTAAATAAACCTATTTTAGATTTTTCATCAACAGGAATCAACATACCGCATTGAAGCATATACTGAATTAATCCAACCGTTTTTAAACAAACAGATTTACCACCGGCATTTGGTCCTGAGATAAGTATAATTCTTTGTTCTTCAGACAAATAAATATCAAGTGGCACAACTTTTTTCTTATCTTTTTTAAACGATAAATATAATAAAGGATGTCGAGCCTGAATTAAATCAATAAGTTGTTCATTGCAAAATGTGGGCAACACAGCTTCTGTTTGTATTGCAAATACAGCTTTAGCACGAATAAAATCTATTATCCCCAAAAAATCATAAGCAAAAAATAGTTCTGCTAAATATGGTCGAATAGAATCTGTAAATTCAATAAGGATTTTAATTATTTCGCGTCGTTCGGCATATTCCAATTCTTTTATTTTGTTGTTTAGCTCAACAATTTCGGCAGGCTCAATAAATGAAGTTTTCCCTGTTGAAGATTCGTCGTGAACAATCCCGGGTACTTTTCTTTTATTGGCAGATTTAATAGGAATAACAGCACGGCCATCACGAACAGTTAATGAAACGCTATCGTCAACTAAACTCTGAGCTTGAGCATTTTTCAATATACGTACCATTTGCTTGCTAATGTTCGACTGCGTATTTAAAAGTTCTCGTCTTATACTTGCAAGTTCAGGTGAGGCATTATTTTTTACCTTGCCGTGATTATTTATTATCTTATCAATTGAATCAATTATGTAAGGATAAATATTGATGTCTTTTGTTAATTTTTTTAAATATGGGTATTTATTCTCATCATCATTCTTGAAAAATTTCAGAATAGCTTTAATAATTAATAAGGAACGTCTTAAATCGAACAATTCTTTTTGCTCAAGAAAAATTCCCTGCACTTTAGCTTTTTCCAAATACTTTGTTACATCAATATAATTATCTGATGGAAAATCATCTCTATCTAATAAAATTATTTTAAACTCATTTACTTGATTAATAAAAGTATTAATTTGTTCAAAATCATTGGAAAAAGTAAAACGCTCAACTCTTTCTTTTCCTAAATCGCCCAAACAGTATGCCTTAAGCATCTCTCTTATCTTATCAAATCCTATTTTATTTTCAAAATTCTTTGGATATATCACCTTATCTATAATTACTTAAACTCTGCAAAGTTAATTAGTATCTAAAAAAAAACATTAAAATACTTAATATTATTACAATAGTATGAATTTATATAAAAAAACAAAAACATATAACATTTAATTAATCAAAAGATTAACTTTGTAAAAAATTATAATACAATAAA
>JAGLDO010000115.1 GCA_023145555.1 Bacteroidales bacterium | reverse complement strand
TTAAACTTTACTCTATCATGCTTAATATCAGTTTATTAGAATGGCTTGGTTATGTAGCCTCAGTATTAGTTGTAATATCAATGTTAATGAATTCAATTGTTAAACTAAGATGGTATAACTTGATTGGTGCTGCATTATTTTCAACTTACGGATTCTTAATCTCAGCACTACCTGTAGGTCTGTTAAACCTTTTTGTTGTTTTGGCAGATGCTTACTACATATACAAAATGTATAACAAGACAGAATATTTTAGAATATTAGAAATCCGCCGAGAAAACTTTTACTTAATAGATTTTTTAAAATTCCATAAAGATGATATTCGTAAATACTTTCCAAAATTTGAATATATTGAAGGGATGAATACAATTACATGTTTAATATTAAGAGATATGGCAGTTGCAGGTGTTTTTCTTGCACGTGAATATGATGAAAAAACTCTTTTTATTGGCTTAGATTATGTTATTCCCCAATACCGTGATTTAAAATTAGGCAGATATGTTTTTGAAGATAGTAAAGATTTTTTTATTAATAAAGGTTATAATAAATTATGTACTATCTCACAAAATGAAACACATAGCAGATACCTAAAAAAGATGGGATTTGTTGTTGAGACTGTTAATGATGAAAAACACTTTATTAAAACCCTTTAATTTTCTTTATCAAATTTTATTTAACTAATTAAAAAATACCTTTCTTACATTTGAAAAACAAAATATTAAAATTAACTTTATCGTTTAAAGTTAATAAATTTAAAAATGTCGGAAATATTAATCAAAAACGGAAACATTGTTACATCCAACAATGTTTATAAGAGTGATGTTTTAATAAAAGATTCTAAAATTGAACTTATTGACATCAATATAAAAACAAATTCCCCTAACGTAAAAATTATTGATGCACAGTCGATGTATGTTCTGCCCGGAGCAATTGACCCTCATGTGCATATGGAACTACCTACACCTGCCGGTAAATCTTCCGATGATTTTAAAACAGGAACAATTGCAGCTGTTGCAGGTGGCACAACAACAATAATTGATTTTGTAACCCCTTTTAGAGGTCAATCTTTTATTGAAGCATTAAACTTACGAAAAAAAGAAGCCGAAAAAAGCCTTATTGATTATAGCTTTCACATGAGCCCTACATGGTGGGGCGAAAATTCTGCAAATGAAATGAAAAAATGTGTAATTGAAGAAGGAATAACTTCATTTAAAACATATTTGGCATATAAAAATACCGTTGGAATTTCCGATGACATTCTCATTAATGTAATGAAAACAGCTAAAGAGTTAAATGCTTTAGTTACTCTTCATTGTGAAAATGGCGATATTGTAGATTTTTTACGAAATAAATTTATCTCTGAAGGCAAAACACAACCAAAATATCATATTCTGTCGCGTCCTCCAGAAGTAGAAGCAGAAGCTGTTAATCGTGCTGTTATATTGTCTAAATTAGTTGGTTGCCCAATTTATATTGTGCATGTATCGGCTAAACAATCAATCGACATAATTAAAAAAGCACAAAAATCCGGTCAGAAAGTCTATGCGGAAACCTGTCCTCAATACCTTCTACTCGACAATAAGGTTTTTAACAATAAAGATTTTTATAAAACTGCTCCTTATGTGTTAAGTCCGGCATTACGTACAAAAATTCATCAAAAAAAATTATGGAATGCTCTATCTAACAACATCATAAATACTGTAGGCACCGACCACTGCCCTTTTAATCTTATTGGACAAAAAGACATAGGAATAAACGATTTTACAAAAATACCTAACGGTGCCGGTGGTGTTGAACATCGGCTTAGCTTGCTTTACACTTATGGTGTAAAAACTAACTTAATATCAATTAATCAATTTGTTGATTTGGTTGCAACAAATCCGGCCAGAATTTTTGGACTTAGTAATCGAAAAGGGAAAATAGCCAAAGGAATGGATGCTGACATTGTGATATGGAATCCTAATAAAGAATCTGTAATCTCAGCAAAGACACATAAACAAAACTGCGATTCAAATATATTCGAAAATTTCAAAGTTAAAGGATTGCCAGAAATTGTTATTGCAAATGGCAAAATTGCTTTTGAAAACAACAAGGTGAATACTGATGATTTAAAAGGTAATTTTTTATACAGAAATGACACATTTGTATAGTTAAAAGTTAATAGTATAGTAACAAAAAATTCAAAACCACAATTTAAGCACTGGAAATCAATCGAATAAAAAATTTAAAAAATTCTTTTCGATTAATCTTAAACCTTTTTTATTTTTTTTGGTCAAAAGAGTGTTGTTTAAAAATTATTAAGAAATCCATGTTTTGAAATAATAAAAATCTAAAAAAAATTATTAGGGTATTTTAAAATTGAGGTGTATTAATAATACAAAACTTAAAACCAAAAAGGAATTTTAACATTAACTTAAATTTAATAATTATGAAAACAAAAATTTATTTATTCTCAGCAATCTTATTATTTGGAATTTTCTCATTTAGCTCATGTAAAAAAGATGAAATTGACAGCGACACAACCTCAAGCGAAGATAACTCACTTGCAGAAAATATGTTTGAAGATGTTTTTAAAGTTGTTGATGAAACATTAAAATCAAACGACTTAGATGGTACAAAAAGTTATATTTATCATCACAACTATGGTGACTGTGGAGTTGTAACAATTGAGCCTGCAGGTCGTGGTGTTTTCCCAAAAACCATAACCATTGATTTTGGCGACACTAACTGTGTAGGGGACAATGGCGTTTCTCGTAGAGGTAAAATTATTACAATAATAACTGACTATTATCGCAATGCAGGAAGTGTAAGAACAACAACTTTCGACAACTTCTATATTAACGATTACAAAATTGAAGGTATAAAAACAGTAACTAATCAAGGGCGAAATGAAGCCGATCATATGTATTACACAATTGAAGTTTCCAATGGATCAATTACGTCACCTGAAGGTGAAGAAATTACTTGGCAATCAAATAGAACAAGAGAATGGATAGAAGGTGAAGAAACGACTGTATTAACCGATGGATTAGCAGGTATTTTAGACGATGTTTATTTAATAACAGGCAGCTCAAGCGGTGTTAATCGTTTTGGAAAATCTTACACTATTACAATTACCAAGGCTTTAAGAGTAGCAGCAGATTGTTTCTGGATTAGCGAAGGAGCCATTGAAATTGCTCCGGAAGATAAAAAAATTAGAACCCTTGATTATGGCGACGGCACATGCGAC
>JAGLDO010000114.1 GCA_023145555.1 Bacteroidales bacterium | reverse complement strand
GAGCAAAGGCTTAACCGATGAAGCAATTAATAAGTTGCAACCTTTTTTCACAATTAAAGGCACAAATTCCGAGAAGCTTAATATTATGCGTGATTTGTTGCAGAATTCAGAAACAGGAATGAAAGGCGTTGAGGAGTTAGATACTGTTTTTAGTTATATTGACAGTTTTGAACTTAAGGCAGATATTGATTTTGATATTACTCTGGCAAGAGGTTTGAATTATTATACCGGTGCCATTTTTGAAGTTGTTTCAAAAGATATAAAAATAGGAAGTGTTTGTGGCGGTGGACGTTACGATGATTTAACAGGTATTTTTGGATTAAAAGATGTTTCCGGTGTTGGTATTTCGTTTGGTGCCGACAGAATTTACGATGTGTTAAATCAGTTAGACAACTTTCCCGAAAGTGCTGAATCAACCACAAAGTTAATGTTTGTTAATTTTGGTAAAGATGAGGAAAAACATTGCTTGCCATTACTTGCAAAAGTAAGAAATGCAGGAATTAATGCTGAGATATATCCCGAATCAGCAAAAATGAAAAAGCAAATGACTTATGCTAATAAAAAAGGTGTTGCTTTTGTTGCTTTAATAGGTCAGAATGAGATTGAGAAAGGTGTTATTAATTTGAAAAATATGCAAACCGGTGAACAAAAGAATGTTACCGTTAATGAATTAATAAAGGAATTAGGTTGAATTTTATATAGAACGCAGATAACACAGATTAAACAGATAATCGCAGATGAAAATCGTTGTAAATCAGTCAAATCTGCGTTATCTGTGTTCTATTATCTATTATTACTTAAGCAAGTCTCCAACTAAGTCAACCAACTCGCCTGATTTAACAAAATCAACAGCTTTTTCAATATCTAATCTTAAGTATTGGTCTTCGGTAACAGCAGGGAATTTTTCGCATAAAAATTTGTATACTTTATCAGTTCCGTCACCAAGACTTCTTAAATTTTCAGGTAAATTATCATAAGTCATTTGAAGAGCACGTAAAGCACATAAAAATTCAATCCCAACAATGATTTGAGTGTTGTAAATAACTTTTTTAAGATGCACAACACCAATACTTCCCATCGACACAAAGTCTTCTTGATTAGCAGATGTAGAAACAGACATTACTGAAGCAGGAGTAGAAAGAACGCGAGATTCGGCGGCACGAGCAGCGCCTGCATATTGAGTAAGCATTAAACCTGTATCGCCGCTATTATGGTCAACAGCTAAATCGGCAGGTAAACCATAATTCAGGTATTTGTCTAATAATGAGAATGTTCGTTTATCTGTAATTAATCCAAGACTTGTTAAACTTAATTTTGCATAATCAATAACTGTTGCTAAAGGTTGACCATGGAAGTTTGCACCGCTTTTTGCCTGAAAATAACCATTCTCATCAACAAAAAATAAAGGATTATCTGTTGCTGAATTAATTTCAATTGTTACAACGTCTCTTAATTTTTCTAAAGCTTCAAAAACAGGACCATGAACTTGAGGAACAGCTCTAAAACTGTATCTGTCTTGAACTCTTTCTTTAATTGTCTCAGGAATTTGATTTGGATAAGCAATTTTTTGAGCTTCTTCAGTTGTTCTTTTAGAATTGTTTATTAAATTTCTGATATGTCCGGCAATAAGCATTTGACCTTTATGAGGTCTGTTATTATTAATAAGTTCAGAAAAAGCATTTTTCTCACCACGAATAGCTTCTAATGATAGAGAAGAAGAAATAGAAGCATTTTTTAATAAATTTTCAGCATCACGAATAGCATAAACAGCTAAAGCAGAAATAAAGTTAGAACCATTTGTAAGTCCCATTGCTTCTTTAGCACCTAATTTTGTAGGTTTTAATCCTGCTCTTTTAAAAGCTTCAGGAGCATTTAATAACTCGCCTTTGTAATATGCTTTTGCTTCGGGTAAACCAATAAGCACAGCACCAATCATTGCAAGAGGAATTAAATCACCACTTGCGCCAACAGAACCTTCTTCTAAAACCCAAGGGCTTAATCCTGCATTAAGCATATCAATCATAAGTTGGCAAGTTTCCATTCTTACCGCAGATAAACCTTTTGCAAAAGAATTTAATCTAATTACGACTATTGCTCTTGAAACTTCAACAGGTAAAGGCTCTCCTGTTCCACAATTGTGTGCTTTTATATATTTTGTTTGGTAAGTTTCAAAGGCTTCCGGTGTTATTACTGTGTCTTTTAAATCACCACAACCTACGTTAGTACCGTAAATCTGAATTTCAGGATGTTCAATAAGTTGTTTCTCAAGACCTTTTCGTGTTTTTACTATGTCTCCTTTTATTTCTTGTGGGAAATCAACTTTGTAACCGTTTTCTGATATATTTATAACGTCTTCAATGGTTAAATTTTTACCATTTAGATAAATTATTTTATGATCGTTCATTATTTTATGTTTATTTTTTTGTTTAGAAATATTTAGTATTTGAAATTTAAGCTTTGTTTAATTTTGATTTGTTGGTTTGAATCATTAGGGTTCATAAGCGGAAGGCACATATGCACACAATTTATGTTTTTTTGATTTTAGTAAATGTAGCATTTAAATTATATGTTTTTTGTTTTTGCAATGATAAGAATAATTTTCATTGTAAAAAATGATTAGTGACTAACAAAATGGTAATTTGTAGATTATTATATTTTTCGATATTTTTCAATTGTTCGTCTGTCTTTTTTTGTTGGTCTGCCTAAACCTTTATCTCTATTTCCTAAACTTGAATAGCTCATAATTTTAAGTTTGTTAATTTCTGCTTCGGGAGTAACATCTTCAACATAATCAACCACGAGTTTAGCCGACAGCCTTTTGCTTAACAACTGTTTTACTTTATACGTTTTTACAATTGGATTGAATTTTACATTTACAATCTCATCAATTTTTATTAAACGGGACGATTTAACAGCTATTCCATCTATTAAAACATGTCCCTTTTTACATGCCTCTGAAGCAATGCTACGGGTTTTAAAAATGCGAACAGCCCATAACCATTTATCAATTCTTGTTTTATCTAAATCTTGCATATTAAGAGTTAACAAAAGTATTATTTATGAACTAAAAATAATGTTTCTTTGCAAAAAAACAAAGCTTTAATTGTTTTTAAATATCTACAAATTAATATTTTATGAAAATAATTTATTTCTTCACAAATTTTTTATAAAAGTTGTAATAATTATTTAAAATATTAATTAAAATAATATGTTTAATAATATATATTGTTAAATTGTTAAATTTTATACTGCCGTTGCTCTTTCGGATTTGTAATCCGAAAGTATAGATAAACGAAAGTAACAAAGAACTTTCTGATTGCAAATCCGAAAGAGCGAAAGAATGAGTTTGCAAAATTGATAAAATTTATAATAGTTTTGTATTAATTTTACAGAAAATTTACAAAAAATATGGTTTTTAAATATTTAAGAAATGCTGTTTTATTAATTATTTTATTTCTTATTTCTAAAGAGATATATTCACAAAATAATACTCATATTGTTGACAAACAGTTATCCGTTTCTCACTATACTATTGATTTTAAAAATTATAATAATAAATTATTCGCAGATGTTTTTTTAGAAAAAGTAAATAGTTTGAGAGAACGAAAAAGTAGTGAGATTTTGTATGTTAATGATATTTTGATAAAAATTGCACAAGATCAGGCTTCTTATATGTCAGATATTGAGCAGGTTTCGCATGAACAAATCGGTAAAGATAAAAAGACATATCAGCTTAGGTCAAAATATTATGGTGGCTCCATAAATATTGAAGAAATTGTTGTTAAAATTCCTATAAAAAAAGGAAAAGACATTTATACTTATAACCGTGTAGCCGATGACCTTGTATTTAAAATATATTCAAACAAGAAGAATTTTAATCAATTAATTAATATTAAATATAATTTTATTGGAATTGGATCTGAAGTTGATAAAAAAGGGAATCAACTTTATACTTCTATAATTTTAGGAAACTATAATTCGCTGAATGCCGGAGCAGTCAAAAGAAATGAACTGAAAATTCTATTCACAATAAAACAATATGGCTTAAAATCTTATGATAAAAAGCTGTGTAAAAAATGTGATAATTATAAAAACATTGAAGATTTACAAAAAGCTTTGTACGTAAAAGAAAATAAAATATTTTTCAGTTATGATAAGTTAAAAGAGCTCAAAAAAATAATTAACCAAGCACAAGATGCTATTGCTGTTGATGTTGTTCAAGAAGCACAGTATTTATGTAATGGAGATAATATTGTTGATAATAATTTATTTAATAGAGGGATATTATTGAAAAAAGTTTACAGCAAAAAATTATATAAAAATTTTCAACTTAAAAAAGATGAAACCCTCAGCAAAAATAAAGATGTTGAATTGGGAGAAATACCTTACATAAAAGGCGATTATGAATTAAATTTATTACTTATTAAAGATAATCATGTATGTAAAAATATTAAGCCATCTTATGTTATTTTTTCAGATAGTGTCGAATATAAAGATAATGTAGAGCTTTTAGCAGATACCATAACAACAGAAAATATTTCGAATTATTTTCCAAAAGCAAGCACAGAAATATTACACTTCAAAATCCCTTTTAAAAAGAATAAATATATATACAAAAATCGTGATATTGAGCCATTTATAAAATCATTAAATATACCTGATTTTAATATTGATGAAATTAATTTATATGCATATTCTTCAATTGAAGGTTCAGATAAAGGAAATATAACGCTTCAACAAAAACGAGCTAAAAGCATAGTAGATGCATTAAATAAGGAAGGAAGAAATAATATTAAAATAAATATTAAAACAGGCTATAACTGGAATAAATTTAAAGAAGATATTGCAGAAACAAAATATAATTTTCTTGCAACAAAAACACTACAAAAAGCCAGAGAGTATATTAGGCGCAATAATCTGGAAGACACTCTTGAAAGTGTTTTTTTAAATCATCGTTATGCAAATATTGAGATGAAAGTAACATACAAAATTGCCGGTAAAGACGAACAACAGTTTGTTTTATATAAGTTTAATCAGGCTGTTAAAAAAGACAGTTTGGCTGAAGCATTATCGATACAGAAATATATTTTTAAGAAGATTTTAAAAAACAAGTACACATCTGATGCAATAGAGAAACAAGCAATTCCTTACACAACAAAAACTGCCGGCTTGTTAATGAATAAGTTATGGCTTGAGATTTATAAAAACAAGAGAAAATTAGCAGACTCTAAATCAGATGTATATAAATTATTTGAACTAAGACCTTCAAATAATTATATTTTTTTTAACAAGACGTTTTGCGATATAATGTTTGAAAATTTAAATGACAAAAATAATGTTGCACAAATACAAAATAGTATACAGAATTTGTATCTCTCAAATTTTCCTAAAGAAACGATTGATGCATTAAATTTAAAATTTCAATTCAAAATTATTAATGATAATTCTAACAAATCACTTGTTAATGAAAGTTTAAACAGCATTAAAAATATTATTGATATTAAAAATATTGATATGAAGAACTCTTTAAATCTATCATATATTTTTATCAATAATAAAGATTATAATTTTGCAATTAAACTTTTAGAACATTTTATTTATAAAAAAGATGTAAGTGAAGAGGTTTTGTTTACATATATTTCTCTTTGCAGTCATTTTGAAGATATTAACAGCACTCAAAGATTTGAAGTTGCATTACGCAAAGCAAGTAAAATGGATAAACAAAGATATTGCAAACTGTTTGACGGTTCAAAATTATCATTTCAAATATTTGAAAACATCAAAATTAAGCAAGATTACTGCAAAGAATGTGTGTTGAAAAACAAGTAGTTAACTAATAAAAATGTGTGGCAATTGCAAAGAAAGATAATAATACAATGATAAAATTGTTAAAAATCTAAATTTATAATCCTAAATGCTAAACTTTTTTTTATTTTTGTATCAAGAATAAGATTAACTGAAATGAATTTTATAAATAGATACTGGAATAATTAACCTTTGATGTTGATAGTAATTATTGCTTTACTATTTAGATTCATTTCAATTCAAGGTATTGTCGATAGAATAATGTGCAAGTTAAATCCATCAAATGTAAATCAAACGATTTATATATATAAAACAAATTCATAACAAATATTTTAATGCAAAAATTATTATCATTAATTGTATTAATATTTTTTATTACCATTAATAGCTGCAAAAAGGATGATTTTATCATTAACTCAGGAGAAGTAATTAAAAAGGAATTTTTACTTGATGATTTTTCACAACTTGAGATTGATAAATATTTTAATGTTTATATTACTGACGATACAATAAATAAAATTGTATTTGAAGGAGGAGAAAATTTGTTAGAAAATATTGAAACAAAAATTCAAGATTCCAGATTAATAATTAATAATAACAACAAATCTTATTGGCTTAAAAAATATGATAAGATCAACATCTATTTGTCAACCAATTCATTAAAAAAAATCCTTATTAAAGAACCATCAAATGTTTATTCCACAAATTGTATAAAAAGAAATTCTTTTGACATTGAAGTTCGTGCAGATATATCAACAGTAAACCTTGAAGTAGATTGTGATAAATTTTTTCTAAAAATATACGATAGCACCGGGGATTTTATTCTTAACGGAAATTCAAAATATTGTTTTGTTTATTTTAGAGGTTCTGCTGTAGTTCATGCCAAAAATTTGTTTACAAATAGTATTGAAATCACAAACTGTTCAACGGGCGACGCTTATATTAATGCAAAAAATAAAATAATTTATAATATTATTAGAAACGGAAATATTTATTATTCAGGAGATGCTTACGATATTCAAGGAGATGTTTCGTCATCAGGCAAATTAATAAAATTGTAATTTTATATGAGATGTAAAAAGATATTCATTTTTATTTTAGCATTGTTTTTTTGTAATATCTCATATTCACAATTTAAGAGTGAATTTTTTAATGACATTAATTTAGAATTTAATTACAATAATGGTTTTTTATATGCTCACCATTCATCAATTGCATATTTAACACAAAGCTATATTAATGGATATGATATAAAAATTGGGAAATCAACAAATGGAGAGCATTTATGGGAACAATTGTATCGCTATCCAGAAATAGGAGTAGGGTTTTATAACTCAAATTTAGGAAATTCAGAAGCTTTCGGTAATGTTAATGCAATCTATTCATATATAAATATTCCAATTTTAAAAAATCAAAAAATAAGTTTTAATTATAATTTTGCAATTGGGATTGCTTATTCACCACTTTGTTTTAATGTGATAGCTAACTATAATAATATTGCAATAGGTTCAAAAGTTAATGCTTATTTGAATTTTGATTTAGATTTTAAATTAAAAATTATTAACCGATTATATTTAATAAATGGGTTGGGATTTACACATTTCTCAAATGGTGCAATAAAAAAACCAAATCTTGGATTAAATTTATTAACCTATAAAGTAGGATTTAAATATTTTTTTAAAGAAAATAAGAAAGAAATTACACATAATAAATTAACTAAACCGGAACATAAAAATGAATATTCTATAATTTTTTCAGGAGGAGTTAAGCAAATATCACCACCGGGAGGTAAAATATATCCTATCTCGTCTGCTTCGTTTAATGCATATAAGTATTTAAATTTAAAACAAAAATGTGGAATTGGAATAGATTTATTTTATGACAGCTCAATTGACTTGTTATTAAAAATGAATAATAACGGAACAATAAGTGATATTGAAAATAAAAGAATGGATTTATACTCTACAGGTATTCATTTATCTCACGATTTTGTTTTTAACAAGGTTTTTTTCACTACTCAATTAGGTTATTATTTATACTCAGAAATCGATAGAGATTTTTATAGTAGGTTAGGTTTTAAATATAAGTTTTCGAAATTTTTATTAGCAAATGTAACCTTAAAAACTCACTGGGGAAGAGCTGATTTTATTGAGTTTGGCTTAGGCTATTTTTTCAATTGAAATTTAAAACATAAAATAATATGAATTTATAAAAAAAAATTATATTTTTATATGCGTAAAAAATAATATTAAGAAGATTATGAGTGGAAGTAGTTTAAATTTTATTAAAACAGTCTTGTCATTACATGAAGAAATGGCAACAAATGGCTTCTCATTGGTATATGAAGGTGAGTTTAGTCATCAAATTATGAAGATGTTTACTTCAATGGCGGAAAAAGACATGGATAAAGCCAATGAAGAAAAAGCAGTAAAACGTAAAGTTTTTCATGTAATGGTTGAATGCCTTCAAAATATGACAAAACATTCAGATAATTATGATCCTGATGATGGAATAGGAAATGGTCTTTTTATTGTTGGAAAGAAAGATGGTGTTTGGAATGTTATTACAGCAAATAAAATTAATAAAGTCAAGATTGATGATTTACGATTAATGATTGACACTATTAATTCAATGTCTAAAGAAGAACTAACAAAACTTTATAAGAAACAAATTAAAGAAGGAGTATTGTCTGACAGGGGTGGAGCCGGTTTAGGATTAATTGATATTGCACGTAAAACGGGACAGCAATTAGATTATCAATTTTTGCCCTTAGAGAATGACGATTATTTCTTTTTATTGAAAGTCAAGGTTATGACAACTTCAAAAAAATAAAAAAAAAGCCGCTTTAAGCGGCTTTTTTTAATAACCTGAGTTCGATACAATATATTATCACAGCTTCAATTATTTTTTTTTAGAAATTTTCCTAAATTTTTGAAGTACTATCGGGATAATTCAAGAAAATTTGGGAAAATTTATATGAAAAAGAATGAAGTCCAAAGAAAAATTCAGAAATAAACAATCTTTGCACCTAAAATTCTTCTAAATAACCCGTTATTAATTCAGAATTTTATTCACAAATCTTATTCATTTCTGAATTTCTGTGTTATATATCTTATATCGAACTCAGGTTAATAGATTATTTTGCTTTTGCCATCTTTTTAAAATCTTTTGCAAGCAAACCCTCAGGTTTTTTATCAGAAATCATATGATAGCTAAAATAATATAGTTTTGCATCATTTGCTCCAAGAATAGTATTATAACAACGAGCTTTTCTTTTACTGTGCTCCGGACCAACTTTATGTAAAATAACCGCATCTTTATCGTGATTATCAATAACTTGTTTTATTTCATCACGAGTGGCAATTTTAACTTTGTAAGGATAATACTTTTTAATTTTTGATAAAGTATTTACTTCTTTTGCTAAGTCGTTTTTTGTAACATATAATGTCTTATTATGAATGTTTGAAGTGTTTTTATTATAATATTTAATAATATTTGAAGAGTTAAGCTCAGGATGTTCACGCGAAATTTTTATGTGACTTTGAAGAAAACGAATAATTAGTCCCATTTTATAGTTATATACATCTTCTTCAACATCTACATATGAAACCGGAACCGAACATAAATCCGGCATTTGTTTAATAAATTTATAATCACCCCCTAATTCTAAACTCAAAAAATTATATTGAGCTCGTGTCTTGTCTTTATTAAAATATAATTTGTGAAAAATTATAAAAGAAAAAGAAGTGTCCATACGTACTTTTTCAAATTCATTTTTACCAAAAGTAACAAATTCATAATCACTTAAATCCCAATGTTTTTTTATTGTTTCTTTAATTATGCCGTTGTATTCAAGTAAAGGGTTGTTCTCAAGCACCACATAAGTTTTAGTCCTGAAAAAATGTTTAATCTGCTCTGGAGTTCCAACTGTTTGTTGTGAGAAACAGTTGTTGAAGCTTAGAAGCAAAATTCCTAAAAACAAAAAAGTGCTAATTAGTTTACTTCTTTCTTCTAATTTATTTATACAGCTTTTTTTCATAATAATAATTTTTTTATGTGAATTAATTTATGGGTAAATATAAGGGATGTTTTTCATTATACTTTCTTAAATAGATAAATTTTAGTTGTTTTTGTTTCTTTTTTCTTAAAGAATTATACTCATCATAAAGTAGTTCGTCTCTCATTAACATAATAATAATATTTTTATAAGTATACTCCAATATTTTTCCTGTTTCAAAGTCTAAAATATATTGCTTTGTTTCAACATTTGATCTCGATGAAGGAACTGTATTGTAATAATTATAGTGATAGTAAGAATATGGACGATATCCATTTTCATAAACAGTTATTGTGGCAACAAAATGACAGATGTTTCCAACAATAGGTATTCTGTTAAAGTCATTGCCCCAGTTAATATATAAAGTTCCGTTTCGGCTATATCCCCATATTTTATTTGTTAAAACTTCTTGTTTTAGTCTGTATTTGTCAATATATTCAATTTTTTTGTTAAGTAATAGCTTGTCAAAAAAATTTATATTATGATAATTTATATTTGATATTATCTTTGACCTTGGTATAGGTTTGTTCTGTTTTACTTGAAGAAAATTTAAGTATATTCCATCTCTAAATTTAAAGTTTGGTGAATATTTAACTAATTTTGTAGTGTCATTTTGTGCATTAATGAATGTAACATTAAGAAATGAACATAAAATTATATATTTGATTATTCTGATTGTTTTCATTTATTTAAATATTATTTTAAAAATAAATATAATAAAAAAATACAAAATAGACTAAATTTTATGATAAATTGATTTAATTTTACGTAATAAACAATAAACAATGAATGCATCAATTAATATTAATAATGGACAAGTTATTACCGAATGGTTAATCAAACTTGGTATTAGTGATAATTTAATTACACCCTTAAGATTAGTAATTATACTAACAATCGTAGTTTTATCTGCTTTTCTTGCTTACATAATAACCGAGAAAGTTATTATTGCATTTATTGCAAAACTTGTAAAAAAAAGCAAAAATAAATGGGATGATATTTTATTTGAGAGAAAAGTTTTTAGACGAATCGCACAAATTGCTCCTGTTATTGTTATTTATTATTCAATAGTTTCTTTCCTTGTTGATTATCCGGCAATTGTATCTGTAGCTAAATCTGTTATTTATATTTATCTCATCGTTATGAGTGTGACTATAATTAATGTTTTTTTCGATACAATTTATCAAATATATGTTAACTCCACAATTGCAAAAAACAGACCTATTAAAGGATTAATACAATCAATAAAAATATTTATATATTTTACTGCAGTTCTTTTAATATTATCAATTCTATTAGGCAAATCACCACAAACACTTTTGGCAGGTTTAGGTGCCTTAGCAGCTGTTTTATTATTGGTTTTTAAAGACACTATTTTAGGTTTTGTGTCAAGCATTCAACTCTCTGCAAATGACATGGTAAAAGTTGGTGATTGGATATCTATGCCCTCACATCATTCCGATGGTGTTGTTACTGAAATAAATCTTAACACAGTTAAAGTACAAAATTGGGATAAAACAATTAGTACTATACCTACTTATGCATTAGTATCTGAATCGTTTAACAACTGGAAAGGTATGGAGCAGTCAGGAGGACGCAGAATTAAACGTTCAATTAACAT
>JAGLDO010000113.1 GCA_023145555.1 Bacteroidales bacterium | reverse complement strand
TAACTTCATATATTAAAGAAAAACAAAAAAAGCTTGAGGATTATAATAAAAATAACAAGATTGACGATTCTGTTCTTGTCAATGGAAGAAGATTAACAAACATTGGTGTTTTTAGAAAATATGTTGAAGAATATTTAAAGCAAGAGCCTAATATTCATAACGATATGACTTTTTTAGTTAGACAATTGCAACCAACAGAAAAAGGAATACCAATTGAAATATATGTTTTTAGTAAAAGTCAGGAATGGGCTAAATATGAAACAATTCAGGCAGATATTTTTGACCATGTATTAGCTATTGTTCCGGAATTTGAGCTAAATATTTTTCAAAATCCTACGGGTAGTGATTTTCAAAAAATTATTAAGTAATTAGTGCCATTAAGTTAAAATGTTTAAATTTGTATTGTTAATTACAATATAGTCAATGAAATTTTGTTAAAAATTATGTTTAAATAAGCGGGTGAAATATTTAAGAACACAATTTTTATTTAATAGTTATCATTATTCATCCAAATTTTAAAAAAATATTTAATTATGAAAAGATTTATTTTCACATCAATAATTTTATTATTATTTACTAATTTTATTATTGCACAACAAAAACAAGCCACAATTTCTTTTGAAAAAACAAATCATGACTTTGGAAAAATTAAAGAATTAGGAGGAAATACCAGTTTCAATTTTAATTTTACAAATACAGGTAGTGAACCTTTAGTTATTGAGCGAGTTAGAGCATCATGTGGATGTACATCTACAGATTGGACAAAACAACCAATCCCTGCAGGAGGTAAAGGCTATGTTTCAGTTTCTTATAATCCTAAACACAGACCCGGTAAATTTTCAAAATCTGTTACTGTAACTACAAATAGCGAAAGAAAAACATCTGTTTTAAGAATATCTGGCGAAGTAATTCCAAAACCCCGAACTATTGAAGATGATTTTCCATATTTAATGGGTAAATTAAGATTAAAAACCAATCATGTAGCTTTTATGAGAATTCTTAATACAGAAATTAAAACAAAGGAAAATCCAATTGTAAATACTTCAACAGAATTAATGAAAATCACTTTTAAAAATGTTCCTTCTCACTTAAAATTTGAAGTTAAACCAAAAACACTTAAACCTAATGAAAAAGGTGTAATTAAAGTAATTTACGATGCAACGGTTCGTAATGATTGGGGATTCTTAATTGACAGAGTTGAGGTTATTGTTAATGGAGTGAAAGTTTCAAAAAATCGTATGTCTATTAGCTCTACCGTTGAAGAAGATTTTTCAAAACTTACTGAAAAACAACTAAAAAATGCTCCTTCAATGAAATTTGAAGAGAGAGTTTTTAATTTTGGGAAAATTAATCAAGGGGAAAAAGTTGAACATATTTATAAATTTAAAAATGATGGTAAAAGTGATTTAATTATTCATAAAACAAGAGCTAGTTGTGGATGTACTGCAATTAATATGAATACAACAATAATAAAAAAAGGAGAAGAATCTTCAATAAAAGTAATATTTAACTCTAGAGGAAAACGCAATCAACAAAACAAAACCATAACTATTATTTCTAATGATCCAAAACATGCTTCAACAGTTTTAAAAATATCAGGTTTTGTTAATGTACCTAAAAAATAAACTCTTTTATCTTATTTTATATAGTGTGTCTTTTTATAAGACACACTTTTTTTTTATTATTAAATAGATTTTTTGAAAGAAAAAAAGTAACTTTATATTCATAAATGTTTAAAATATTTTTAGAGAAATATTAATATATGAATAAGAAAAAGGAAAGCGCTTTAAAAGTAAATAAAGGAATAAAACAACCACCTTCAGTTAATCATGATGCAGTTAAAAAACTACAACAGAAAAGGAAGCAAGCCTATTCTGTTTCACAATATGTAGAAGGAATAACTAAAGGAGATCGCAGCATATTAAGTCAAGCAATTACATTAATTGAAAGTTCATTACCTAAACATCAGATTATTGCTCAAGAAATAATAGCGAAATGCTTGCCTTATTCAGGAAATTCAATTCGTATTGGTATAACAGGAGTTCCCGGTGTTGGTAAAAGTACTTTTATTGAAGCGATTGGTAAACAAATTACTTCAACAGGAGGCCAATTAGCAGTTTTAGCAATAGACCCTAGTAGTGAGCGTTCTAAAGGAAGTATATTAGGCGACAAAACCAGAATGGAAGATCTTGCAATAGATAAGAATGCTTACATTCGTCCTTCTCCATCGGCCGGCTCACTTGGCGGTGTTGCTCGCAAAACACGTGAAACAGTAGTTTTATGCGAAGCTGCCGGTTTCGATACAATTTTTATTGAAACAGTAGGAGTTGGACAGTCAGAGACAGCTGTGCATTCAATGGTTGATTTTTTTCTTTTGCTTATGTTAGCAGGTGCCGGCGATGAGCTGCAAGGAATGAAAAGAGGCATTATGGAAATGGCTGATGCTATTGCTATTAATAAAGCAGAAGGAGATAATATTAATAAAGCAAATTTAGCAAAGGTTCAATATCAAAATGCTTTGCATTTATTTCCCCAAAAAAAATCTAATTGGATACCTAAAGCTACTACATGTTCTGCTATTTCAAATAAAGGAATTATTGATATTTGGAATATGATAAAAGATTATAAAACACACACACAGGATAATAATTATTTTAAGAATAACAGACGAGAACAGTCAAAGTATTGGATGTATGAAACAATTAATGATAATTTAAGATTCCATTTCTATAATAATTCTGATATTATTAATAAATTAAAACTATTAGAAGGAAAGGTCTTGGTTGGAGAAATAAGCTCTTTTTATGCAGCTAAAATATTAATTGATGATTATTTTAATTTGAAATAATATATATATTTATTTCGCTTAATAAACGAAATAAGTATATAAAAGTTTAAGGAATTTTAAAGATATATTGTATTAGAATCTTTTGGTGGCATAACAATCCATAAAATAATATATGCTATGGTGCCAGGAAAAGCAGCGCTAAAAATAGATAGTAATAAATATAAAATTCTTACTAAAGCTATATCCCAACCTAACCATTCGGCAATACCGGCACAAATACCGGCAATTACTCTATTGTTAGAGCGTGTTAATCTTTTTTCCATATCAAATTTTTGTAAAGATAATTTTCAACTTTCAACTTTAAACCCCAAACTTTAAACTCAATATCTTATGTCATAATAAATAAAGGTTTAAGTTCAAATGTTTTATAATAAGGGCGGAGTCTGTCAACATTATAAAAATCTTTTACACTTACAATTTTTTTTGAACTGGTAACAACATCAATAGGAGCATTGTCGTATCTTCCATCTCTAAGTATAACCAATCTGCCGTGAATACCTTTAATAATAAGGTCTAATGCAAGATTACCATAAGCCATAGGTACAATTGAATCCATTGCATCAGGTTCGCCACAACGAACAAGATAACCAAGTTGTTGTTGAATTACATTAACAGGTCTGTGTCCGTTATAATTTGGTGACAATTCTTTAATTTTGGAAGCAACAATATTACCAATACCACCTAATTTTGCATGACCGTAAGCATCTTTTTTACCATCAACAAACATCATTTCATCTTGACCTTTAAAAGTAGCTCCTTCAGAAACAAGCACAACAGAATATTTACT
>JAGLDO010000112.1 GCA_023145555.1 Bacteroidales bacterium | reverse complement strand
AACCCGTTCCATCTTCGGGTGTGATACTAATTGCATTCGGCATACCTTGCCCAAAAGCAAAACCAATTGTTGCAACAACAAAAAGTGCAACAGTGAACAATTTAAGTAAGTTTTTTTTCATGATATATTTATTTTAGTTATTAATATAATTAATTTGTAAACAAATATACAAAAGAAATAGAGAAAAACCTTATTTTTAAGCAACAAAATAAAGCTTAACTATATAAAAATCAAATAGTTTTAACACAAAGTATTGTTTCAAACGTTTGCAATAAAAAATTTTTTTTTAAAATATTCTATTTTTTTTTATCTTTAAAAAAAGTAAATCGGGGTTGATATTATTTTTTTTAATTAATATTTAGAAATATTTACCTTATTTGTAAAAAAAATTGATACCTTCATTAATCAATTTTTATAATTTATAAAATAGTTATGAAAAATAGACCAATAACAATAAAAGATATAGCAAAAGAATTAAATATTTCTCCGTCAACTGTTTCAAGAGCTTTAACGGATCACCCTAATATTAGTGCAAAAACAAAACTTGCAGTTAATAAATTGGCAAAAAAATTACATTATAAACCTAATGCAGTAGCTTTAAGTTTAAGGAACAAAAAAACAAACACTATTGGTTTAGTTATTCCGGGTATTGTTCATCATTTTTTCTCATCTGTAATTAGTGGCATTGAAGATTATGCCAATGACAAACATTTTAACGTGATGATATGTCAATCAAACGAATCGTATGAAAAAGAAATTGTCGGAGTTCAAACCCTTATAGATAGTAGAGTTGATGGATTAATTGTTTCTATGTCGAAAAAAACCAATAAATTTGAACACTTTAAAAGCATTGCTGAATACGGACTTCCTCTAGTTTTCTTTGACAGAGTATGTGAAGAAATTGAAACAGACAGAGTTATTGTTGATGATAAGAAAGGGGCTTTTGAGGCTGTTGAATATTTAATCTCTGCCGGCTGTAAAAGAATTGCACATTTATGTGGACCTCAAGGTTTATCAATATCACAAAATAGACTTAAGGGGTATTTACAAGCATTAGAACATCATAATATTCCACAAGACAATAATTTAATTATTGATTGTGACACATATGAAAAAGCATTGGAATGTACTGATGAGTTACTTTCGCTAAAAAACCCACCCGATGGAATTTTTGCGGTTAACGACCTTACCGCTGTTGGTGCAATGAAAATAATAAAAAATCATGGTTTAAAAATTCCGGAAGACATTTCTATTATTGGTTTTACAAATGATGTGGTAGCATCTTTTGTTGACCCTTCATTAACTTCAGTTAATCAGAAAGGTTATGAAATGGGAAAAACTGCTGCCGGATTATTAATTAACAGAATTAATAATAATGAAGAAAATTACTCAGCAATAACAAAAATTATTAAGACAAATTTAGTTATCCGGAATTCAACAAAAAAAATATAATATACAAAAGGCTGCTCAAATAGTATGAACAGCCTCTATATATTCCTTAATTTATTCTTTTTAAAATTCAGCATTTTTTGGTGTGCGAGGAAATGGAATAACGTCGCGAATATTACTCATACCTGTTACAAAAAGAATAAGTCTTTCAAAACCTAATCCAAACCCGCTATGAGGAACTGTACCAAATTTTCTGGTTTCAAGATACCACCAAACATCTTTTTCGGGTATGTTCAATTCTCTAATACGAGAAATTAATTTATCATAGTCTTCTTCTCTTTGCGAGCCACCAATTATCTCTCCAATTTGTGGAAACAGAACATCCATTGCTCTTACTGTTTTTCCGTCATCATTTTGCTTCATATAAAAAGCTTTAATGTCTTTTGGATAATCTATAAGAATAACCGGTCGTCTAAAATGATTTTCAACTAAAAATCTTTCATGCTCTGATTGCAAATCAATACCCCATTTAACAGGAAATTCAAATTTTTTGCCTGACTTCTCTAATATTTCAACAGCTTCGGTATATGTAAGACGTTTAAAATCTGTATCAACAATTGATTTCAAACGATTAAGCAATTTGGTGTCATACATTTTGTTAAGAAACTCTAAATCGTCTATACAATTATCTAACGCATACTGTACAAGATATTTTACAAAGTCTTCGGCAGTATCCATATTATCTTCAATATCAAAAAAAGCCATTTCAGGCTCAATCATCCAAAACTCAGCAAGATGACGTGGTGTATTTGAATTCTCAGCTCTAAAAGTTGGACCAAAAGTATAAACTTGTGATAAAGCAGTAGCTCCTAGTTCAGCCTCTAACTGACCGGAAACTGTCATGTTTGTTTCTTTCCCAAAAAAATCTTTAGTATAATCAACTTTACCGGTTTCATCTAAAGGTGGATTTTTATCATCGAGAGTTGTTACTCTAAACATCTCTCCTGCTCCTTCTGCGTCAGAACCTGTAATAATAGGTGTGTGCATATAATAATAACCGTTATCGTTAAAATATTTATGAATAGCAAAAGACATTGCATGTCTTATTCTGAGTACAGCACCAAAAGTATTAGTTCGTGGTCGAAGATGTGCTATCTCTCGCAAAAATTCTAAAGAATGACCTTTCTTTTGTAGAGGATAGGTCTCAGCATCTGCTGTTCCGTAAATTTCAATATCTTTTGCATGAATCTCAACTGTTTGTCCTTTTCCCATTGATTCTACAAGAGTACCGGTTACCGATAGACTTGCTCCGGTTGTTATTAAAACTAATGTATCTTCATTAAAATTAGGAACATCAACAACTATCTGAATATTATGAATAATTGAGCCGTCATTTAAGGCAATAAATGCAATATTTTTATTTCCCCGTTTTGTTCTTACCCAACCTTTTACTTTCACTTCACTTCCATAATCTGTCGATTTAAGAAGGTCTTTTACTTTTGTTACTCCTTTGTGTTCCATTGTTTACTATTGTTTATTTTTTTATACCTTTAATATGAAATTATAGTTATTAATTTTTATTGATTGTCATTAGATTGCCATTGA
>JAGLDO010000111.1 GCA_023145555.1 Bacteroidales bacterium | reverse complement strand
ATTTCTGTGTTTTTATTAAATGATACGCAATGCAATAGCAATAGTTAAATGGTATTGATTAAACAGTATTTTTTATTGATAAAACAATATTTTTACATGACAAGTGTTTTTACCTGCTACACACTTTCCCTTTGGGCTTAAAGCTGTATATATTCCTTATATCGAACTCAGGTTAATATGCTCTAATATTTTTCCCTTCAATATAATTAATATAAGCTGAATTTACAACTTTGTTTCCGCCGGGTGTTGGGTAATCACCTGTAAAATACCAATCTCCCAAATCATTTGGGCATGCTATGTGAAGTTTTTCAACAGTTTGATAAATAATTTTAACATCCGCTTTAATATTTTTGGGCTTAAGCAATTGACTAATTTTATTTGATATTTCCTCATTTGAGAAAGGCTCATAAATTTCTTTTACATAATTAACAATTTGCTCTTTAGGTAAATTTTGTTGTAGTTTTGATTTTTGATAAACCTCGTTAATTATATTTTCTTTTCCTGTTTCCTTTAGCAACTCAATAGCAGCATTAAAAGCAACAAAATCACTTAATTTTGCCATATCTATACCATAACAATCCGGATAACGTATTTGCGGAGCAGATGAAACTATTATAATTTGCTTTGGTACCAACCTATCTAAAATTTTCAAAATACTTTGCTTTAGCGTTGTTCCTCTAACAATAGAATCGTCAATGACAACCATGCTATCTACATCTCTCTTAATTGTTCCGTAAGTAATATCATATACATGTTCAACAATATCGTTTCTACCTTTATCTTCAGAAATAAAAGTTCGTAACTTCACATCTTTAACAGCAATTTTTTCAACTCTTAATTTTAAGGATACAATTTCATCTAACTGTTCATCGGTTATTTTATTACCTAGCTTAGCTAATATTTGTTTTTTCTCTTTAATAAATAAATTATCCATACCTTCCATCATTCCATAGAAAGCCGTTTCGGCAGTATTTGGGATAAATGAAAAAACAGCGTTTTTAATGTCTCTTTTTAAAGCGTTGTATATTTCCGGAGCTAACAATTCTCCTAATTTTTTCCTTTCTTTATAGATATCAAAATCACTACCACGGGAGAAATAAATCCTTTCGAATGAACACGACTTTCTTTCTTCGGGTTTTCTTATTTGATCTTCTGAAACATCGCCATTCTTCTTAACAATTAAAGCATAACCCGGTTTTATTTCTTTGATTGATTCAATAGGTACGTTTAGTACTGTCTGAATAGCAGCTCTCTCAGAGGCAGCAACTACTATCTCATCATCATGATAATAAAATGCCGGACGAATACCATTTGGGTCTCTATTCACAAAAGCATCGCCGTGTCCAATAAGACCTGCAATAACATAACCACCGTCCCACTTTTCACTTGCTTCGCTTAATACGTGTTTAACATCTAACGATTGTGCAATAAGTTTTGAAATTTCTTTATTTTGATAACCTTGTTGTTTAAATTTATTAAAGAGTATCTGATTTTCTTCGTCTAAGAAATGACCTAATTTTTCAAGTATTGTGACGGTGTCGGAATAATCTTTTGGATACTGACCTAAATCTATTAATGTTTGAAAAAGTTCATCAACATTAGTTAAATTAAAATTACCGGCAATAACCAAATTTCTCGATTTCCAATTATTTTCACGCATTACAGGATGTACATTATCTATATTATTTCTCCCGAATGTTCCATATCTCAAATGACCCAAGTATAATTCTCCTGCGAAAGGTAAATTATTCTTTGACCAATTAGCATCTTCAGATAATTTTTGGTTTATTTCAATTTTTGAATTTATTTCATCAAAAACATTAACAATTGGCATTGATGCATTTGAACGAGCTCTAAAAATATATTTATTTCCGGGCTGCAAATCAAACTTTACGCATGCTACACCGGCTCCATCTTGTCCCCTGTTTCTCTGTTTCTCCATTAGCAAGTATAACTTTTGCAAACCATATTGCCATGTTCCATACTTCGATTGATAGTATTCAAGAGGTTTTAACAACCTTACTAAAGCTATTCCACATTCATGTTTTATTTGCTCGCTCATTTTAATTTCTTATTTGTAATAGGAAATATTTTAAGTTTTTTGCACTATAATCAACTTAATATTAACTTTTTGTGTTTATTATATTTACTATTCCTATAATCAAGTCAATATTAAAGTTTCGGGTAATTAATAATTGCCTTTACAATATATGAATTTGGAAATTGTTTAACTACTTGTTTATAGAATTTCAGAGCTTCTTCTTTTGTCCTATAGTCGCCTACTCTAATCTTAAAAAAGGGAGGTTGATAAAGCGGATAAATTAATCTATAATCAAAATCGGGATATGTTGAAACAAACTCAGAGCGTTTAATTTTAGCTTCATTTCTTGCCTGCTGACCTGAGGCTGAAAAAATTTGTATTCTATATCCTTTTATTCCTCTTTGTTTTTTATGAATATAAACAAATTTATTAACCAAAGACTTTATTGATTCTGATTGATAAATATTTATCTGCCCTGTTTGGATTTTTTTTTGTTGAATATACTCAAAAAAAGGAATATCCTTATTATAACTTCCTTGAGCAATAACAACATCAATATTATATATTTGAATTACTATAAAAAATAGAAATATTCTTCTCATTATTAAATCGGATTAAAAGAAATTACTGGAATAGGTGAATGATTAATCATTTGTTGTGCATAATTACCAATAAATTTTTTTTTGGCACTCTCTGATTGCTCTGTCATCATTGCTATAAGATCTGCGTCAATAACCTTTGAAAAATCAATAATAGTATCTGACAGGCTATTTCCAACAAATGATTCTCTAATGCACTTAACATTTTTATTATTAATATATTCGGCAGCTTGACTTGAGTACTTTTCTAATTTTTCAATAGATGAATTATTATTTGAAGAACGAACTTCTAAAAGATAAATATCAGCTCCAAATTCTTTTGCAATATTTGTTACAAATGGAATCTTTTGTCTGGTTTCACAAGAAGGATCGAGCGGTATAACAATTTTTTTAACGCCAATTTTTTCAAACCCCCTCCTAATAGTCACAACCGGACAAGCTGAATTTACTAAAACTCTAAAAGCATTACTTCCTATCCATCTGGCTTCAAATCCGGACATTCCATGTGTCCCCATAACTATCATGTAGGCATCGTCGTATTTTGCTTGATTATTAATCTCAGCGTAAACTTTACCTTCACGAATTTTATAATCAAAGGTTCCGTTTAGTTTTGTTTCATATTTTTTTACAATTATATCGAAATAATCTTCAATTGAGTTACTTATAGCTTTTGAACAATCTTTTAAATTGAATACATCGTTAAAAGCAGTATTTTTTTTTGTAACGTGAATAAGCCTAATGTTGGCATTAAGCTTATTTGCATACTCAATAGCATTTTCTAATGCATGAACAGAATCTTCTGAAAAATCAATAGGTACTAGAATATGTCTCATTAGTCCTAATTTAAAAAATTCAATAATAAATTATGAGATTAGTTAAAAAAATTACAAAGTTGAACTTTAGCAAAATACCGATGCTCAGGATAAAATTATATGCTTTTTAAAACATTCTCAATTATATTATAAATAATTAAAAATAATAAAATAATAACTAATAAAAAAAATTAATTTAAACAGGAACTTTTTTTATAAAAAAAAGAGGAACAAAAAGTTCCTCTAAATTTTTTAACACCTATTATTCGGACGACGCCTTTCGCGTTGAATAATTTATTTTTAGAGCATTACATTTCCTAAGTGCTTGTTTAATATCTGTAACAACCCCCATTTTGGTATATTCATCAACTTTTAATGATGTAGTCATATAAGGAACTTCTTTCTCATCACGAGCTTCTCTCTCACTTGTGATATAATCTCTTATATCTCCAGTTGTTGCAAAAGCATCATTTAATTGAATACGTGGTTCGGTACCAAACATCTTTTGGAATCTTGTTGTTGGAGAACCAACATAAATATAACTAACCAAAGATTTCTTTTCCAATTTTTGTATTTGAACAGCTCCCGGTACATGAACCATAATTTTAAGATCTTGTTGTCTCATAGTCGTACTAACCATAAAGAAAAATAACAACATAAATATAATATCGGGTAACGATGATGTTGATATCGGAGGAGTCTCTTTACTACTTGATTTCTTAAATTTAGCCATAATTATTTTCCTCCTCCTACATTTTTAGGTTCTGCCTCAGAAATTCTTTGAGGATATATTTTTTTAATTAAACCTTTCTTACCGTCGCTCAAGTCAGCATATTTTTGTGAAAAAGTTCTCATAGACAACTCATCACGTAACTCATTATAAGCAGTTGCTAACTCATCCTGAACTTTTATATATGTTCCGTAAGCCGTTCCTCTATCATTTTGTAAAGAAATAACCCCTTTTGAAACGGGATATTGACTTCCAAAATATTTATTATCAACGTCGGTTATTTTTTTTTCGGGCAACTTTGAATTATTTGCAGGATTCTCTATAAATTCCTTTGCTTTACTTTTCAATTGACTAACATCCATAGGTTCACCTTCAACCAATAATTGATTATTTTTATTTATAAGAACAACGAAAACATTTCTTTCTTTAATCTTATCGTTAGATTTTTCTTGGTTTTTTTCAGGCATTGGAGGCAATTTTCGAGATATACCGGAATCTGTATCCATCGTTGTAGTAACAAGAAAGAAAATTAGAAGCAAGAAAGCAATATCTGCCATAGATCCTGCATTTATTTCTGTCATTTGTCGTTTTGCCATAACTTGTAAATTATAAATTTAAAAATTCCGTGGAAATTATTCCACGGAATATATTTTTTATCTTAATGCAGAACTAATTTCTGAATATATAATACTTAGAAATGCTAATGCTCCACAAATATAGGTCATATATAAACCTGTTCCTACAAATTTAGAAACGCCAGGTGTGATATCAAATGCTTCATATCCTAAAAAATGAGGGATACTTGATGATGCCAATAAGAATGAAATCAACAATAAAACTCCTGCAATCAATATGAAAATTAAGCTTTTTTTTGCATTCTCTTTACTTTGAAAAATATTAGCAATTGAAAAAATCAAAGTAATTGCTACAGCTAATCCCAGTAAAATGTATGCCCAAATAATAAAAGGTTCTTCTGTTATTACATGTGCGTAAAACAATACCCCTAACAATGCGGATAGACCTAATAAAAAATATGAAACAATAGAAACTATTTTATTTGCAGACATAATTAATTATTTTTAAGATTATATTTTGTTAAGATATCAATTAATGATATTGAAGCATCCTCCATATTATTAATGATACTGTCAATTTTTGCTACAATATAGTTATAAAAAACTTGAAGTATCATAGCAACAATCAAACCGAATAATGTAGTAATCAAAGCAACACTAATACCACCCGCAACCAATGCCGGAGAAATATCACCAGCAGCTTTAATTGTATCAAATGCTGCGATCATACCAATAACTGTTCCCATGAAACCTAACATAGGTGCAAGAGAAATAAATAATGATATCCAAGTTAAACCTTTTTCCATTAAACTTGCTTGAACACCACCATAAGCAACAATAGATTTTTCAACAACGTCAATACCTTCGTGAGATCTGTCTAAACCTTGATAGAAAATACTTGCAACAGGTCCTCTTGTATTTCTACATATTTCTTTTGCAGCATCTACACCACCTTCTTCTAATGCATTTTCAACATCTAATAACAACTTTTTAGTATTTGTTGTTGCAAAATTTAAATAGATAATTCTTTCTATAGCTAAAGCTAAACCAAATATTAAAGCTAGTAATACAATAGCCATAAAGCCTGCGCCACCTTCAATAAACTTTTGTTTAATAATTTGGTGTAAACCGCCTTGAGTTTCCTCTGCTTGTTGTTCCTCAACAACTGTTGAATCTGTTTCTACTGCTGCAGAATCTTGAACAAGTGCTGTTGAATCTGTTTGTTCTACTGCTACTGTGTCTTGTGCCTCATCTTGAGCTTCTTCTTGTGCAAATACTAAATTTGATGCTCCAAATGTAAGCAAACTAAAAATAGTAAATAATGCAAATAATTTTTTCATGATTTGATTTTTTAATTTTTTAATTAAGAACAAAAATATACAAATTAAATTATAATACAAATTTTTTGTATTGAAAAAAATCTATACAGGATTACTTTAAAAACCAGCAACGAGCTGATTTCAATCATTTATATAAGCCTGAAAAAATTCTATCTTTACTTACAAAAAACATAAAAATATTGGTTGGCAAAATACAAAAAATATTAAATAAAAAAACTATATCTTTAAATATTTATTTCCCCTCTTAACGATTTATTAAGATTTAATATTATTTCTTCATTACTCATTTTTTGTCCTAAAAGGAACATTAATTTTGTAATTGCTGCTTCGGTAGTAATGTCGTAACCACTATTTACTCCACAGTTTAACATTTCTAAACTTGTTTCATATTTTCCCATATCAACACTTCCTGTATTGCACTGAGTAACATTCAATATAATTATGCCTTTGCTTATTGCTTTTTTAATTTCATCAATAAACCATCCTTGAGTTGGTGCATTACCTGAACCAAAAGTTTCAATAACTATTGCCTTTAAGTCTTTTATATTAAAGAACGAAGAAACTACGTTTTTATTTATTCCGGGGAAAATTTTTAGTACTGCAACATTACAATCTAATTTTGTATAAATGTCGAATTCTCTTTTAACTGCAGGATAATGAATAACTGAATAATCATATTTAATATGAATTCCGGCCTTAGCTAAAACCGGATAATTATCCGATTTAAAAGCATTAAAATATTCAGAACTATGTTTTGTTGTGCGGTTTCCTCTATATAACTTATTCTCAAAATAAACACACACTTCAGGCACTAAAGGTTCTCCGTTTCGTTGAGCCGCAGCAATTTCTATCGATGTTATTAAATTTTCTTTTCCATCGGTTCTTAATGTTCCTATTGGTAATTGTGAACCGGTAAA
>JAGLDO010000110.1 GCA_023145555.1 Bacteroidales bacterium | reverse complement strand
CCAAAATGAGGATTAATTGATGTGCCAAAAGTTTTCATATTTGGAGAAAGATTCATATAAGCATTTACAAGAGGAGGAATGTTTTCGCCAAATGAGCGTATTTCTTTAGATAGTATCTTATAGTCTTCCTTATAAGAATTTTGAGAAAATAATTTACGAAATTTTTCACTATCCAAACCAATTTTTAGTGGTTTGGTTAAAGTAATAAGATTTTCATCATCTTTAAAATATTTGTTAATAAAGAATAGAAGCAAGTTTCTTGCTTCTCTTTTGTAATGAGGATACATTGTTACTTTGCCAAAGAAATATTTTATTTCAGGATTGTCAACAATTAAAGCACCTAATCCATCCCATAAATTGTCTAAAGAAAAAATACTTTTTGTATGAAGTTTAACTGATTGGTATTCAGGTTGAATAAATGACCGTCCTAGCTCAATAATATAGGGTAAATAATCTTTGTTAAATTTATCTGAAAAATTAAATAAGCGTGATGTAGCTAAAATTGGTGTGCCATTCTCGTCTTTAGCAGCATCTCTAGTTAAAATAAATCTATATCCCCCAACTATTTCTTTAGCTTTTGGATCCCAAACAATTAGTTGTTTATAAGGTTTTTCGCATGTGTCAAATTTATCAACATCAAGTTCATTTTCTGTCCCGCCACCTGCTTCTCTAAATGTAATTTCTCTTAAGCGCCCAACTTCTCGCATCAAGTTAGGAGAATCGTGGTGAGAAAAAATATAAATTTTGTTTTTTGCTTTGTTTGTATCTCTAACAAATTTGTCGTCTGTTAGTTCTTTTAAAAGTTCGCTTGTAGGAACCGGAGAAATTATTTTTTGCATTTCGTGTTTGTATTTTTATTGTTTGAATTTTATTCTTTAGCAAGAGAATAAGTTTTGTCTCTTATATATTGTGCCCATTCATCAATACTTTTTGTCTTGTCGAAAATTTTAAATGAAATGGGTTTGCCTATATGTAAAATGTTTTTTTTAGATTTTTGTTTAAACATTTCATTTGGCAAAAAGAACATTTCTATATTTGCCTTTATACGGAAAAATTTTCTAATGTTTGCTAATCTGTAAAAGAAATTTGAGTTTTTTCCATCAATATGTACAGGAATAATATCTCTTTCGTTTTTAATTGCCTGTCTAATGAAATTTTTTTGCCATTTTAAATCTGTTATCTTCCCTTTAATTTTTCGAGAACATAATCCTGCAGGAAAATATAATATTTGAGAATCTGAGTTGTATGCGTTATTAATATCTATTACAGCTTGACGGCTTTGCTTGCCATGCTTGTTTATTGGCAGAAAAAGATTTCCAAAATTTTTAACATTTAATAATAAGTCATTTACAGGAAATCTCATTTTTTTAAAATATTTTGATATAGCGCTAATAAAAATTAACCCATCTAAACCTCCAAGAGGATGGTTCGATACAAAAATAAAATTCCCGGTTTTGGGTATATTTTCTTCACCAATTACTTTATACTTAACCCCAAGATATTTTAAAGCATTATTAACAAAATTAATACCTTTTAAATGTGAGTTTTTTTTAAGTGCGGAATTTATTTCTTTTTGATGAATAATTTTTTTTATGAAGTTAATAATAAATTTTGGAAGAATTTTTAATAATCGAGGGTTTTTGTTTTTGATAACATCCTCAATATTAATGAGTTGTGATTTAATTTTTGATAATTTATTATTCATAAAAAAAACAAATATTACTTTACGAAGATAATAAAAAAATATTGTCTTTTTTAAAAAATATTTTTTTTTAAAAAACCGTGTAATATATTTATATGTAGCATTTTACAACAACATATTGTTGATTGTATAAAAAAGTTATTAACAATTGTGTAAAAATATGGTAGAATGTGGTTGAATGTGGTGAAAAATTTCTTATTTTTACATTCAATAAACAATTTGTAATGACAACATTTATAGGAGATTATCCATGTAAGGTAGATGCAAAGGGCAGAATTATGCTGCCGTCTGCTTTGAAAAGACAGATGAAATCATCTGTTGAGGGAAAGTTTGTCATAAAGAAAGATCTTTTTGAGAAATGCTTGGTTCTTTTTCCAATTGAAGAATGGGAGCGTCAAAATAAAATTATTCGTAGTAAAATTAATCCTTATAAAAAAGAGCACAATAAATTTCTAAGAGGGTTCTATAAGGGTACAGCTGAAATTATATTAGATGGAAATAATCGCTTTTTAGTACCTAAACGGTTGCTTGAAATTGTAGGGATAGATAAAGAAGTTGTATTAGCCGGGCAAGACGGAAAAATTGAAATTTGGAATAAAGAGCTGTACAACAATATAGTTGGCGATGAAGAAGATTTTGCATCGTTGGCTGAGAAAATTATGGATGGGGAAATTGATCAATTTGACGAATAATGAAAGCATATCACATACCGGTACTTCTAAAAGAGAGTATTGATGGATTGAAGATTAATCCGGAAGGTACTTATGTTGATGTAACATATGGAGGTGGTGGACATTCAAGAGAGATACTAAAAAAATTGACAACCGGAAGGTTGATTGCATTTGACCAAGATAAAGATGCTCTAATAAATGTTATTAATGATGAACATTTATTATTCGTTAATCATAATTTCCGATATCTAAAAAACTTTTTAAGATATTATAATATTGGACAGGTAGATGGTTTATTAGCTGATTTGGGTGTTTCTTCTCATCATTTTGATGTTGCCAAGCGTGGTTTTTCATACAGATATGATGGCGAACTTGATATGAGGATGAACCAAAAATCTTCTATTACAGCCAAACATGTTTTAAATGTTTATCATGAAAAACAACTTTATTTAATTTTTAAATTATATGGCGAAATTATTAACACCTCAAAGTTGGTTAATGTCATTGTAAATTACCGAAAAGAGAAAGAAATAAAGACTATTAATCAGTTCAAAGAAGTTATTAGTAGTTGTATGCCCAAAAATAAAGAGAATAAATATTTGTCAAAAGTGTTTCAGGCTTTACGTATTGAAGTTAATGGAGAAGTCGATTCTTTAAAAGATTTGCTGTTGCAATCGGGTGATGTTATAAAGAAAGATGGTCGATTAGTTGTTATTACTTATCACTCAATTGAAGATAGATTGGTTAAAAATTATATAAAAAAGGGAAAGTTTGAAGGTGAAGTAGAAAAAGATTTTTATGGAAATATTCAGGTTCCCTTTAAAGCAGTTAATAAAAAAGTTATTATACCAAACGAAGGCGAAATTGAAACTAATGTAAGATCAAGAAGTGCAAAACTTCGCATAGCTCAACGTGTATAATAAAAAAAACAATAGCTCATGAATAATTATATGTGCGTGGTTATATTTTGTGTAATATGATTTGTAATTTGTTTCACGTCATTTGTTGTCATTTGGCTTTGCCGTCATTAAGTTTTAATGGCAATCAATGACTATCAATGACTATTTATTCGATACGGTGCATAAATATATGTTAAAATTATAACCGAATGAAGTATAATGACGATAAAACTTTTGAAGAGTTAGATTCTGTAACTAAAAATACTAAAAAAGGGTCTATTAAAGATTTTATTGGAGGTAATTTTTTAACAAGCGAGAATGTTATTAAACAAATTCCTTATGTGTTGTTCCTTTCGATTATTGCTATAATATATATAGGAAATCGCTATGAAGCAGAAAAAATACTTAGGGAAACGATTGCTTTGAAAAATGAAGTGAAGGAATTACGTGCCGAATCAATTACTACTACTTCTGAGTTGATGTATATTAGTAAGCAATCGGAAGTGGCTAAACTGGTAGAAGAAAAGGGTTTAGATTTGAAAGAAGCTGTGGTGCCTCCAAAAAAAATTATTATTGAAAAAGAATAAGTCTTTAGATTAATGGGTGTAAAAAAAGACATATTGGTAAGAGTTGGTTTTGTCTATATTTTAATGCTTCTATTTGCATTAATTATTATAGGCAGGGTGGCGTATTTGCAAACCATTGAAAAAAACAAATGGAATAAAGCGAACACTCTTACAATGAAAGATATAACAATTGAAGCAAACAGAGGCGATATTTGTGCTGAAGATGGAAGATTGTTAGCAAGCTCAGTTCCATATTACGAAATAAGGATGGATCTAAAGAGCGAAGCAATTACTAATACTATTTTTAATAATAATGTAGATTCCCTTGCTTATTGTCTTTCTAGATTATTTGTTGATAAAACAAAATCTGAATATAAGAGAGAGCTTATTAGTGCACGCTTTAGAGGAGAACGTTATCATTTAATAAAAAGAAAAGCTAATTACAAGCAATTAAAACAATTGAAAAAATTTCCATTATTCAGGCTTGGACGATATAGAGGCGGTTTTATTTATTCGCAAGAAAATAAAAGAATACAGCCATTTGTAAATTTGGCTTCACGAACAATAGGTGCTTTGAATAAAGGAGAATCAGGAACAATAGTAGGAATTGAAGGAGCTTATAATCGCGATTTAAAAGGTGTTAATGGTGTAAAATTAATGCAAAAAATTTCATCAAAGGTTTGGATGCCAATAAAAGATGGTGATGAAGTAGAAGCTCAGGATGGGAAAGATATTATTACAACTATTGATATAAATATTCAGGATGTAGCTCAAAATGCGCTGTTAAATCAATTAAAAAAACACAATGCAGGTCACGGATGTGTTGTGTTGATGGAAGTTAAAACCGGAGAAATTAAAGCAATTGCTAATTTAACAAGAGATGAATATGGTAATTTTCGAGAGGAATATAATTACGCGATTGGAGAAAGTACAGAACCCGGTTCCACTTTTAAATTATCGTCTTTGATTGTTGCATTAGAAGATGGATATGTAGATTTGGGAGATAGTGTAGATACTGAAGGGGGAATAGTTAAATACCATGGTTTTCCTGTGAGAGATTCGAAAAGAGGAGGACATGGTAAAATAACAGTTAAAGAGGTTTTTGAAGTTTCTTCAAATGTTGGAATCTCTAAAATTATTACGAGATATTATTCTAATAATGAAAAAAAATTTGTGAGACGTCTTTACAGCATGCACCTTAACGAAACTACAGGTATTGAGATTATGGGTGAAGGTAAACCATATATTAAATATCCGGGCGACACATTATGGTCTGGTATTTCACTACCTCAAATGTCAATTGGTTATGAGGTTAGGTCGACTCCTTTACAAATACTTACTTTTTATAATGCTGTAGCAAATGATGGAGTAATGGTAAAACCGAAATTTGTTAAAGCAATTAAATATCATGGTGATATAATTAAAACTTTTAGTCCGGAAGTTTTAAATCATTCAATATGTTCAAAATCTACCATTAGAAAAGTGAAAGAAATGTTAGAGGGTGTTGTTGAACGTGGTACTGCCAGAAATTTAAAAAATAAGAATTATAAAATTGCGGGTAAAACAGGAACAGCGCAAATTGCAAACAAAAAATATGGTTATAAATATCAATCTAAAGTAAGCTATCAGGCTTCATTTGTCGGTTATTTCCCTGCTGATAACCCTAAATATTCATGCATTGTGGTTGTTAATGCACCGTCAAATAATGTTTATTATGGAAATTTAGTTGCAGGTCCCGTTTTTAAAGAAATTTCAGATAAAGTTTACTCAACAGACATCAATTTGCATAGCAATATTAATAACAGTTTTTTGTCTGAAAATGTTCCGTACTCAAAAAGTGGTCATCGAAAAGATTTAGAAAGAGTGTGTTCTGATTTGTCAATACCTGTTTTAAATAAGAACATTAACTCTGACTGGGTAGTGACAACAAAAACGAACCAAAATATTTTATGTCAGAATAGATTGATTAGAAACCTACTTATTCCTAATGTTAAGGGTATGGGGGTAAAAGATGCTTTGTTTATTCTTGAAAATATTGGATTGAAAGTTGTTGTTGAAGGAGCCGGCTTGGTAAAAGAACAATCAATTTCACCAGGAACAAGAATTCGAAAAGGTAATGAAATAATACTTAAACTTATATAATATATTGAAAGCATTAAATAAAATATTACAAACAGTTGATGTTATAAAAATCATTGGTAACACAAATATTTCTATTTGTGACATTAATTTTGATTCCAGAAAAGTTGATGCTAATCAATTGTTTGTTGCATTAAAAGGTGCTCAGGCTGATGGGCATAATTATATTAATAAAGCTATTGACTTGGGTGCAGTAGCAATATTGTGTGAAGTTCTGCCTAAAGAAATAAAATCTGATATTTCTTATATCCTTGTTAATGATACTCATTATGCTCTTGGTTTAATAGCTTCGAATTTTTATGATAATCCTTCTAAGAAATTAAAATTAGTTGGTGTGACCGGAACAAACGGTAAAACAACAATTGCAACATTACTATATAGCTTGTTTAAGAAACTTGGGTATAAATCAGGGCTAATTTCTACTGTTAATAATATTATTGATACAGAGATTGTTCCATCAACACATACAACTCCCGATGCTATTAAATTAAATGAATTGTTAAGCAGAATGGTTGATGTTGGTTGCGATTATTGCTTTATGGAGGTGAGTTCTCATTCAATTGTTCAAAATAGAATAGCCGGTCTTAATTTTAATGTGGGAATATTCACAAATATTACACAAGACCATTTAGATTATCATAAAACATTTAAAGAATATATTAATGCAAAAAAAATGTTTTTTGATAATTTGCCTAATTCTGCTTTTGCTTTGACAAATATTGATGACAGAAATGGAGAGTTTATGCTTCAGAATTGTAAAGCTAAGAAATATTCATTTGCAATTCATTCATTTGCCGATTTTAAATGCAAAGTCTTAGAAAGCCATTTTGAAGGTATGTTGTTAGATGTTAATGGAATAGATGTGTGGACTAAATTAATTGGTGATTTTAACGCATCTAATTTATTGGCTGTTTATGCAACAACAATTTTGTTAAATCAAAAAACAGAGGAGGTGCTTCAAAATATCAGCAGCTTAAATTCTGTTAAAGGACGCTTTGAATATATTCGTTCCGACAAAGGAATTACTGCTATTGTTGATTACGCTCATACACCGGATGCATTAAAAAATGTTTTAACCACTATTAATCAAATTCGTTCAGGCAATGAGCAGGTAATTACGGTTGTTGGTGCTGGAGGAGACAGAGACAAAACTAAACGCCCGTTAATGGCAAAAATAGTTTCGGAGTTGAGTAGTAAAGTAATCCTGACATCTGATAATCCTCGTTCGGAAAATCCCGAAGATATTATTAATGATATGAAGAAAGGTATTGAGCCAATTTTTATTAAAAATACTATTTCGATTACTGACAGAAAAGAAGCAATTAAAACAGCATATATGTTTGCCGACAAAGGTGATATAATTTTAATAGCAGGCAAAGGACATGAAAATTATCAAGAGATAAAAGGTGTTAGAAACCATTTTGATGATAAAGAAATTGTAGAACAGCTTTTTAAGAATATTTTAAATTGTTAAATTGTTAAATTGTTGTGTCAATGGATAAAAAATATTTAAAGTTAAATGATGTAAATGCTTATAAAATTGCATTTAATTTATCAAATTATGTGTGGAATATAGTTATAAAATGGGAATGGTTTGCAAAAGATACAGTTGGAAATCAATTTGTAAGAGCAGCCGATTCAATTCCTGCAAATATATCTGAAGGTTTTGGACGATATGGTAAAAAAAATAAAATCAAGTTTTATAGGTATAGTATGGGATCTATTTGGGAATCTTTTGATTGGAATGAAAAATCAAAAATTAGGAAATTACTTGATGAGGATGAGTATAATCATATTTTTACACAACTGAAATAACTTCCTAAGGAATTGAATTCATTAATAAAATTTACAAATGAAAAATTAACAATTTAGCAATATAACAATCTAACATTCAAATTTTATGTTTTATTATATTTTCGATTATTTAGACAAATTAAATTTCCCTGGTGCCGGAATGTTTCAATATATATCATTCCGTTCGTCTTTGGCAATTATTACTTCATTAATAGTTTCGTTGCTATACGGCAAGAAAATTATTAGATTATTACAGCGACAACAAATTGGTGAAACAATTCGTGATTTAGGTCTTGAAGGACAAATGCAAAAGAAAGGGACTCCTACAATGGGTGGCTTAATTATTATTGCTTCAATTCTTATCCCAACATTATTATTTGCAAAATTAGATAATATCTATATCATTTTAATGATTATTACTACAGTATGGCTAGGCTTTATTGGCTTCATCGACGATTATATTAAAGTGTTTAAGAAGAACAAAGAGGGTTTGGCTGGTAAATTCAAAATTTTAGGACAAATTATTCTAGGTGTAATTGTTGCTTTAACACTTTATTTTAGTGACGATGCTGTTATTAGAGAAAAAGTTAAAATTGAGACGCCAAGTACTAATATTGTAGAGAATGTTAGTCAAATTAATAAAAATGAAGAATTTGTTTCACGTGATATTAAATCGACAAAAACAACAATTCCGTTTTTTAAACATAACGAAGGTGATTATGCGTTTTTAGTTTCCTTTTTAGGAAAAAAAGCTTCGCAAAAATGGGCTTGGCTTGTTTTTGCTATAGCAGTTATTTTTATTATTACTGCGGTTTCAAATAGTGCTAATATGACCGATGGTCTCGATGGTTTAGCCACCGGTTCTTCTGCTATTATTGGTGTTACTTTGGGTATACTTGCATATTTGTCAGGGCACGTTATTTATTCAGAATATCTTGATATTATGTATATTCCAAATGCTGGAGAATTGGTTGTTTTTTCAAGTGCTTTTATTGGTGCTGCAATTGGTTTTTTGTGGTATAATTCATACCCTGCTCAGGTTTTTATGGGCGATACCGGAAGTCTGTCTATTGGTGGAATAATTGCTGTTTTTGCAATCATTATTCATAAAGAATTACTTATTCCAATTTTATGTGGTGTGTTTTTTGTCGAGAGTTTGTCTGTGATAATGCAGGTGGGATATTTTAAATATACTAAAAGAAAATCAGGTCAGGGCAAACGTATTTTTTTAATGGCTCCTTTGCATCATCATTATCAAAAGCTAGGGTATCACGAATCGAAAATTGTTACTCGTTTTTGGATAATTGGTATTTTGCTCGCTGTTGTTACTATTGTTACTTTAAAAATTAGATAAACATTTTGCTGAAAACGAATAAAAATAGAATTGTTATATTAGGCGCCGGCGAAAGCGGTGTTGGATCTGCCATTCTAGCAAAATCAAAGAACTTTGAGGTTTTTGTTTCTGATAATGGAAGCATTAGCCAAAAGTATAAAGACCTTCTTATTAATAATGATATTGATTGGGAAGAAGGTGGGCATACCGAAATTTTTATTTTAAATGCAGATTTGATTATTAAAAGTCCGGGTATTCCTGAAAATGTTCCCATTATTAAAAAGATTGTTGATAAAAAAATAAAAATAATTTCAGAAATTGAATTTGCCGGCTCATATACAAATGCTAAAATGATTTGTGTAACAGGCAGCAATGGAAAAACAACAACAACATTAATGATTTATCATTTGTTGAAAAAAGCAGGATTAAATGTTGGTGTTGCAGGAAATGTAGGAAAAAGTTTTGCTTTACAGGTTGCACAAAATTCTTTCAATTATTATGTTGTTGAACTAAGCAGTTTTCAGCTTGACGGAATGTATGAATTTAAACCTGATGTTGCAATAATAATGAATATTACACCCGATCATCTTAACAGGTACGATAATGTGTTTCAGAATTATGTTAACTCAAAATTTCGTATTACACAAAATCTTACTCCGAATGATTATTTAATATATTGTTCTGATGATGAGGTCGTTACTAATGGATTAAATAAGCGAAATATAAATACAAATAAATTGCCATTTTCTCTTAGTAATAAAGATGAGAATGGTGCTTATGTTGAAAATAATAATATTATAATTAATATGACTAATAATAATTTTATCATGTCGATACAAGATTTAGCTTTACAAGGAAAGCACAATACTTATAATTCAATGGCTGCCGGATTAACAGGTAAAGTTTTGAAAATAAGGAAAGAAATTATTAGAGAAAGTTTGGCTGATTTTCAAGGTGTTGAACATCGGCTTGAACCTGTGATTAAAGTTCATGGAATTGAATTCATTAACGATTCTAAAGCTACTAATGTTAACTCAACATGGTATGCTCTCGAAACAATGACAAAACCAATTGTTTGGATTGTCGGAGGAATAGACAAAGGTAATGATTATTCAATATTAACCGATTTAGTAAAAAGTAAAGTGAAAGCAATTGTTTGTCTTGGTGTTGATAATAAAAAGATACATAAGGCTTTTTCGGAATTTGCTGAAACAATTGTTGACACATCTTCAGTTGAGGAAGCTGTTAGTGCTGCTTATTACCTTGCTGAAAAAGGAGAAGTTGTTTTACTTTCGCCTGCTTGTGCCAGTTTCGATTTGTTTGACAACTATGAAGATAGAGGAAGAAAATTCAAAAATTCGGTTAGAGATTTATAGTTATTCATTATCAAGAATTAGTTTTAGCTAATTAATATAAGCTGTGAGAGAGCTTTTTAATATAAATAAATGAAAGAAAAACTTTCAAAATATTTTAAAGGAGATGCTGTAATATGGGTTGTGATATTCATATTGAGTATATTTTCTATATTGGCTGTGTACAGTTCAACAGGAACTCTTGCTTATAGGAAAATGGGGGGTAACACAACTTATTATTTTCTAAGGCACACAATATTTTTAATTTTTGGATTAGGAATTACTTATTTGTTTCATACAATTTCATATAAATATTATTATTTAATATCAAAACTACTATTATACATTACAATTCCTTTATTAGTTTTTACTTTGTTTAAAGGAATAAGTCTTAATCAAGCATCTCGTTGGATAACATTACCTGGCATAGGTTTATCTTTTCAAACTTCCGATTTGGCAAAATTTGCACTAATTATTTACATCGCAAGATTATTGTCGAGTAAACAAGAGCATATTAAAGATTTCAAAAAGGCTTTTAAACCGGTCGTATTACCAATCATCATTGTTTGTGGTTTAATATTACCGGCTAATTTTTCTACAGCAGCAATTTTATTTGCAACATCATTAATATTAATGTTTGTTGGTCGAATTAGCTTGAAATATTTATTTGGCTTGATTAGTATTGGAGCTGTGTTGTTTGCTGTTTTTGTTGCTATTGCTATTAATTCTCCTAATCATGGTAGAGTTGATACTTGGAAAAAAAGAATTGAGAATTTTACAGACAAAAGTGAGAATGACGGTAATTATCAAACTAATCAATCAAAAATAGCAATTGTTACAGGAGGTGTGTTTGGAAAAGGACCCGGACATAGCACACAACGAAATTTTTTACCACATCCTTATTCAGATTTTATTTATGCAATAATAATTGAGGAATATGGTTTTATTGGAGGCTTTTTTGTATTATTATTATATATAATCTTATTATATCGTGCAGGAGTTATACTTAAAAAATGTGAAAGAACTTTTCCTGCTTTTTTAGTTATTGGATTAACATTTAGCATCGTATTTCAGGCAATGATAAATATGGCCGTTGCTGTAAATATTTTCCCGGTTACAGGTCAAACACTGCCTTTTGTTAGCATGGGAGGAACATCAATAATATTTACAAGTATTGCAATGGGAATTGTTCTAAGCGTTAGTCGAAAAGTTCAAGAAACAGATGATTTAATTTTAGCTGATGAGGAAGAATAAAAAAATAATTATTAGTGGTGGTGGTACAGGAGGACATATCTTTCCTGCAATTTCAATTGCTAATGCTCTGAAAAGAATAGATAAAAATATTGAGATTCTTTTTGTTGGTGCAAAAAGCAAAATGGAAATGCAAAGAGTTCCTGATGCAGGTTACAAAATTGTTGGACTTCCTATTAGTGGATTTCAACGACGAATTACTTTTAAAAATATTACTTTTTTCTTTAAGTTATTAATAAGTATTTTAAAATCGAAAAGAATAATTAATTCATTTAAGCCTGATATAGCAGTTGGCGTTGGAGGTTATGCAAGTGGTCCATTACTTTATGTTGCTTCAAAAAAAAGAATTCCAACCTTAATACAAGAACAAAATTCGTATGCAGGAGTAACCAATAAATTGCTTGCCAAAAGAGTTAATAAAATTTGTGTAGCATATCAAAATATGGATAAATTTTTCCCGAAACAAAAAATACTATTTACAGGAAACCCTATCCGTAAAGACTTATTAGACATTAATAATAAAAAAGATGAGGCATATAAATATTTTAATTTAAACAATAAATCGAAAGTTGTTTTAATAATTGGAGGTAGTCTAGGGGCTTTGACCATTAATCAGAGTGTTTCACAAGATTTAGATAGATATTTTAGAAGTGGCGTTCAACTTATTTGGCAAACAGGAAAAAATTTCTTCGAAAAAGCAAAATTTGAATTATTAAGATATGATAATAAAGATAAGAAAATTAAAATTTATGATTTTATTACAAAAATGGATTATGCTTATGCTGTAGCAGATGTTATTATTTCAAGAGCCGGCGCAGGAACCATTTCTGAATTATGTTTGGTGAAGAAACCTGTAATATTAATTCCCTCACCAAATGTTGCAGAAGACCATCAAACAAAAAATGCAATTGCTTTGGCAGATAAAAATGCAGCTGTGTTAATAAAAGATAATCAAGCAAAAGAAATGCTTGCCGACAAAGCTTTAAGTTTAATTAATGATACTGAAAAAATGAATAACTTATCAGAAAATATTTCAAAACTAGCTGTTATTAATTCTGATGAGATTATTGCAAATGAAATTTTAAAAATGATTGATTAGTTGCAGATGAATATAAATAGTATACATAATGTTTATTTAATTGGTATTGGTGGTATTGGTATGAGTGCCATTGCTCGATATTTTAAGTCCTTAAACTTAAATGTTGCCGGCTACGACAAAACACCATCGCCATTAACCGATGAGTTAATTAATGAGGATATTAATATTCATTTTGATGATAATGTCACGAATATCCCCAAATTATATAAAACAGACATTAACAGTACTTTGATAATATATACACCGGCAATCCCTAAGAATAATTTTGAATATAATTATTTTAAAAAAAATAATTTTCAGATATACAAGCGCTCAAAAATTCTTGGTTTAATCTCTAACAACAAACAGGGAGTTGCTGTTGCCGGTACTCATGGTAAAACAACTGTCTCTACATTAATTGCTCATATTCTTAAACAATCGAAACTTGATTGTAGCGCATTTTTAGGTGGCATTTCAAATAATTACAATAGTAATTTATTATTGTCAAGTAAAAGTAATTTAGTTGTAGTTGAGGCTGATGAGTTCGATAAATCATTTCTTCAATTATTCCCTTATTTTGCTGTTGTAACTTCTGTTGATGCCGATCATCTTGATATTTATGGAGATGAGAAAAATTTAAATGCATCTTTTGTTCAATTTATTAAGCAAATAAAAGAAAATGGTAAATTGCTCATTAAGAAAGGACTTGATCTCAGAGGTGAATTAAACAAAGGAGTAAAAAAATATACATACTCGTTAAATGAGGAAGCTGATTTTTATGCAAATAAAATTAATTTAAGCAATGGTATTTATTATGTAGATATTGTTAGTTCTGGCAAAATTTTTAAAGATGTTGAGATAGGAATGCCCGGCTTGTTTAATGTTGAGAATTCAATAGCAGCTTTTGCTGTTGCTTATTTATTGGGTGTTGAAGAAAAAAACATTAGAGATGCACTAGCTAATTCAAAAGGAGTAAAGCGTCGTTTTAATTATATTATTAAGACAAATAATTTAGTATATATTGACGATTATGCTCATCATCCAAAGGAATTAAAAGCGGCTATTTCTTCAGCGAGAGAACTATTTCTCGATAAAAAAATAACAGGAATTTTTCAGCCACATTTATATTCACGAACTCGTGATTTTGCAGCAGATTTTGCCAAAAGTTTAGAATTGCTCGATTGTTTAATTTTGCTTGATATTTATCCGGCTCGAGAGATGCCTATACAGGGTGTTAGTTCAAAAATAATTTTTGATAAAGTTAACATTGAAAATAAAATTCTATGCTCAAAAAGTGAATTAATAAATATTTTAAGAAAACAAGATTCTCAGGTTATTTTAACACTTGGTGCAGGAGATATCGACCGATTAGTTCAACCGATTAAAGAATATTTAGAAACTAAGTGTTGATGTTTTATGTTTAGTATTATTAATTAGAATGAATGAATAAATAATTGTTTTTTTTTAGATAATAAATGAATCAATTTAAAAAAATAAAAGAAATAATAATTTGGTTATCAATAATTACTTATCTGGTAATTGCATTAAGTTTTGTTTCTGAAAAAGAAGAACAGATCCATTGCAGCTCAGTTGAAGTAGCTATTGTTGATGATTCGCAAAATCATTTTATTAAAGAAGACGATGTGATTTCTATGATTTATGATAAAGGAGGTAAATTATTAGGTTACCCATTTGATAGCATTAATTTGGCTTATTTAGAGGAATTGATTAATAATAATCCTTCAATAAAGAAATCGGAAGTTTATCGAACAATTAACGGAATTTTAAAAATAGATATTGAACAAAGAACACCAATTGTTAGAATAATTAATTTTAATAACGAAAGCTATTATATCGATGAACAAGGAGCTTTAATGCCTCTCTCAAATAATTACACAGCTAGAGTGCTTGTTGTAAATGGAGATATTAACGAGCCTTATCAATTAAATTATTCTACCGATATTCTTTCTTCTTCTAAAAATGATGAATTAAATCGACATTGCATCTTATGCGATATATACAACATCTCAAAGTTTATTTATAATGACGAATTTTGGGATTCTCAGATCGAACAGATATATGTAAAAGATAATGAATATAAACTTATACCAAGAGTTGGTTCTCAAATTATTTTGTTTGGTGGGATAGAGAACTTAGAAGAGAAATTTGTTAAATTAAAAGCCCTTTATGAAAAAGGCTTTTTACAGGTTAGATGGAATAAATATAAAACAATAAATTTAAAATATAGTAATCAAATTATTTGTATAAAAAAATAAAGTATATGAGCCAAAAAGAAAATTTTATTGCTGCTATTGATATTGGTACTACAAAAATTGTAGCCATTGTTGGAAGAAAAAAAGATAATGGTAAATTAGAAATTTTAGGCTTAGGAAATTTTCTATCAAGTGGAGTTAAGAGGGGAGTAGTGCTTAATATTGACAAAACTGTTAATTCAATTAATGAAGCAGTTAATCAGGCTGAAAAAGTTTCTGAATGTAAAATCAGCAACGCTTTTGTTGGTATAGCCGGGCAACATATTCGTAGTATTAGAAACAGAGGTTATATTAATAGAGAAACTTACGACGAAGAAATATCATCCGACGATGTTCAGAGTTTAATTGAAGATATGCATAGAATTCCTGTTGATGTAGGCGAAGAAATAATTCATGTTTTACCGCAAAGTTTTATTGTTGATAATGAAACAGGAGTAAAAAGTCCTGTGGGAATGTTTGGTAAAAGGCTTGAAGCAAATTTCCATATCGTAATTGGACAAATTGCTGCCGGTAATAATATAAAAAAATGCATAAACAGGTCAGGATTAAAAGTAAACAAGCTGATTCTTGAACCGTTAGCGTCTTCTAATGCAGTATTAACAGAAGACGAAAAAGAGGTTGGTGTTACTTTAATAGATATTGGAGGAGGCACAACAGATGTTGCTGTTTTCTACGATGGAATTATTAGACATACTGCTGTTATTCCTTATGGAGGAAATGTTATTACTAATGATATTAAAATAGGATGTTCAATTTTAGAGCGTCAGGCTGAGGCTTTAAAAATTAAATTTGGTTCAGCTCTCGCTGACGAGGCTCAAGAGAATAAAGTTGTTACTATTCCCGGTATTAGTGGGCGACAAAGCAAGGAAATTTCTTTTAAAAGCTTAGCTCATATCATTCAATCTCGTATGGAAGAGATAATATCAGAAATTTATTTTGAAATTGAGACATCTGGATTTGCCGATAAGCTGGGGGCAGGTATTGTAATAACAGGAGGTGGTGCTTTATTGAAAAATTTACCCCAATTAGTTGCTTATAAAACCGGAATGGACGTGCGTATTGGCTTTCCAAATGAGTATCTAACGAGCGATGCTGTTGATGATATTAATCAACCAAAATATGCAACAGCCATTGGACTTATTTTAAAAGGTTATGAAGACCTGGAAATTAATGAAGAGATTTTAGAAGAAGTAATAAAGGAACCAAACATTAAAGATGAAGAAAAAGTTGTAGGAAAACAAGAATCAAAGAAAAAAATATTGAACGGATTTCTTGACAAATTCAGTGATATGTTTGACGTAGATGATGGTAGAATGTGAAAAATTTGATTTTTTTTATAATTTTGATTTAAGAATTAGCAATTTAATAATATATCGTTATGGTAGAAGATATAATAAATTTTGATTTACCTCAGGAAAAATCCTCAATAATAAAAGTTATTGGTGTAGGAGGTGGTGGCAGCAATGCTGTAAATTATATGTATGGAAAAGGAATTACTGATGTGAATTTTGTTGTGTGTAACACTGATGCACAAGATTTAGCACGAAGCCCTGTTCCCGTAAAAATCCAACTTGGCGAAACATTAACGCAAGGTCGTGGTGCAGGAAACAATCCTGAAATGGGAAGACAAGCTGCAATCGAAAGCCTTGATAGCATTTCTGAGCTATTGTCACACAATACAAAAATGGTTTTTATTACAGCCGGCATGGGCGGAGGTACAGGTACTGGAGCAGCTCCTATAATTGCTAAAGAAGCTAAAGAAAATAATATTTTAACTGTTGCTATTGTTACAATACCTTTTCAATTTGAAGGTAAACGACGAATTAATCAAGCTGTTCAAGGAATATCTGAATTAAAGGAATATGTTGATTCTTTGCTAATTATTAATAATGAAAAATTGCGTCAGATATATGGTAATTTACCTTTTTCAGAAGCTTTCTCAAAAGCCGATAATGTATTAACTATTGCTGCTAAAGGTATTGCTGAGATAATTACTGTTTCTGGAAATATTAATGTTGACTTTGCAGATGTGCAAACCGTAATGAGTAATAGTGGAGTTGCTTTAATGGGATCTGCTGTTGCAGAAGGAGAAGATAGAGCTCTTTGCGTTATTCAAGAAGCATTAAACTCTCCTCTTTTAAATGATAACGATATTAAGGGAGCTAAAAATATATTATTGAATATTCGTTCAGGTAAAGAAGATGAAATTAGAGTAGATGAAATAGGTCAAATAACAGATTATCTTCAGGATGCTTCCGGACTAGATGCCGATATTATTTGGGGTAGTACTCTTGATGAGAGTTTAGAAAGAAAAATTACGGTGACAATTATTGCAACAGGGTTTAATACAGAGGCAATACCGGAGTTCGCAATTAATAAACATGAAAAGAAAGAAAAAATTTCTCTTGAAGATGATTTAAATACTAATATTGCTTTTGAAGTAGATAATAAAGTTTCAAAAAGACAAAAAGTTTATTCATCTTCGCAAAAAAGAATAGAATTTAATGGTAATACAGAGGTAGAAAGGTTCGATTTAGAAGACAATTTAGTGGATATTAATACCTCAAATACCGAAAGAATTCAAGACGAAGATGTAAAAGCCAGCAGTACTAAATTAGAACACGAGAAAATTAAAAGTTTAAACAGGAATAAATCACGATATAATAATTTTAAGAAAAGTAATAATTTAGATGAATTTGAGGACGTACCTGCTTATAAAAGAAAAGAAATTGAATTAGAAAATTTTAGTTTATCTTCTGAGGATAGTCCCGAAGTATCAAGATTTACTTTGTCTGACGATGAATGTGGCGAAAACGCAAATATTAATCAAAATAATTCTTACCTTTTTGATAATGTAGATTAGTTTTAAAATAATTTGATATGAGCTTATTTGAAAAAATTACAGTAGATATTAAACAGGCAATGCTTAATAAAGATAAAGCAAAGCTTGAAGCATTAAGAGCTGTTAAGTCAGCTTTGTTAATAGAAAAAACAAAGGGTGCTTCTTCTGATTTGACTGAAGAAGAAGAAATAAAAATTTTGCAACGTCTTGTTAAACAGCGCAGAGAATCTGCCGACATATATAAAACACAAGACAGAAAAGAGCTGTATGAAACAGAAGTTTTTCAGGCAGACATTATTCAGTTTTATTTGCCACAGCAAATGAGTGATGAAGATTTAACCAAAGAAATAACAGAGATTATTACAAGTGTTGGTGCTTCATCTATGAAAGATATGGGAAAGGTTATGGGAATTGCCGGCAAAAAATTATCTGGTCGAGCTGAAGGGAAAAATATTGCAGATAAGGTAAAGGCTTTGTTATCCTAAAAAAAAAGAATTAAAAAAATAGGCTATCGTAAGATAGCCTATTTTTTTAATTTATGACTAGTCGCTAGTCGAATCTATTAATAAAATTTAGATCTATTATCTTTAATGTTTGAGCTTTCCTTTAATGCGTCATAAGAATAAAAATTTATTTGATTAAGTAAATTTTTAGTAAGGAAAGTTTTCTCTTTATTAATATTGATGTTTTCACCAGGCTTGTTAATTGCTTTAACAATAATTACATACACTCCATTATTGCCTTTAATTGGTTCTGACAATTTGTCTTTTGGAAGTGTTACAGCAGCTGCATTAATATTTGGTTCTACACCAAGTCCTTTAATTCCGAATGATGAGAATTTTACATTTTTTAAAGATTTCACTTCAGTATTAAGGCTTTGTGCCAAATCATTAATATTGTCTTTATTTTGATTTTTAATATCTTCAATAAGTTTTTCTGCTTTTTTTTCACGTTTAACATCAATTTTAAGTTCCGATTTTACTTGCTCAATATTTGAAAATCCTTCTTCTCTTACATCAGTTAAAGTTGCTACAACAAATTTATTTCCAAACTCAAATATTGGAGAACCGGTTCCTTTTTCAGATTTGAAAGCCCATCTTACAAGTTCTCTGGGAGAATCTAAACCTGAAATTTTGTTATCATTTTTTCTTAGATTGTTTGCTACTTTTTTTGTTAAATTTTGTTTAGCAACAGCTTCTTCAAATTTTTCTTGTGTGTTATAAAGACCTGCAAATTTGCTTGCTTGTGAGTAAGTTTGTTGATAGGTTTCTGAACTTGGTTCAATTTTTCTGTCAAGAATTGCAACTTGAATTCTTTTAAATTTTTGGCTTTGTTCAAGTATCTCAATTAAATGAACACCATATTGTGTTTTTATAGTAGCTAAATCACCTTTATTTGCAAAAAAACATGAATCACTAAAAGCTTTACTAATAAAATTTTCTTTAATCCAACCTAAATCGCCACCTTTATCAAAAGAATTTTGATCTTTTGAGTATTGTTTTGCTAAATCAACAAAATTTGCTCCGTGTTTCATTAAATTTTTCAAGCTGTCAACTAAAGCTTCTGCTTTTGAAAAATCACCAGTGTTTTTGTCTTGTGGGATTAAAATATGGCGAATATGAACAGAATCAGGTAAATTTGCAATTCTAGTTACCTTAGCTAATTTATATGTTTCATTTTCAACATAAGGTCCATAAACAGCTCCTGCTTTTGACTTAAAAGCAAATGAACCAATTTGTTCAGAAAGTTCATTTTCTTTATAAAATGTATTGTCAAAATGAGAATCAGCATTTAAGTTAACAAATTGTGCATCATCTTCTGTATTTTTAAATTCTTCTACAATGCCGGTTATCCATTTGTGGGCTAATTTATCATCTTTTTTTGAAGGCGCAATTTCAAATGTAACATAAGCTATATCGCGAGAAGCTTCTTGTTTAAAATTATTAATATGTTTATCATAATAGTTTGATAAATCTTCGTCAGTAATGTTTATCAAACTATCGCTAACTGTATTATATCCCATAACAATGTAATCAATATCAGTGTCAAGGGTTCTTTCTTGAGTCTCTACTTTAGCCTCTAGGTTCGTAACAAACAAACCTTTTTTTATTAAGTTGTTGTATTTTTCGTTTAGTCTATTTTGTAATACAACTTTTTCAAAAGCTAACCAACTTTGTCTTGCTTTACCAGATGGATCTTGGTCAATATTTTTTAAGAATTGAATAACTAATGAGCGATCAAATTGACCGGTTGTCTGATTTTGGAAAATTGGAATTTGTTTTATTTGAGGAAGAATATTATTTCCCTGAACCATGTCAAAAAGTTCATCAGAACTAATTGATATTCCAAGTTCAGAATACTCTTTTTTCATTACGTAGTCTCTGATTAAATCATTCCAAGTTTGTTGTCTTATTTTTTCACTTGTTTCTTCGTCTAAAGCTGATTGATTAGTATTGCGTTTATAGTTTTCTGTTGCTTCTTCAACTTTTTGTTGATAAAGTTGAACCGGAATTGATTTTCCTGCTACTTCTGCAATTTCATTTTGTGAACCTGAAAATAGTGAACGTCCTGATTTTAACATGTCACCTAGTATGAATGCTATTAATGCAAAAGCAATAACTACAGCTACCAATATGCCTGCTTTATTTCTTATGTTTTGTAATGTGGCCATTTTTTAATTTAATTATTTATTTTTATTATATTTTTTTTGAATTTACGAAGATAATAAAATTTATATTAAATTTTATTTCAGTTGGCAAATATAAGCTTAAGTTTATAATTTTTTGAGTGATTTTTTATTTTTTTTAATAAATAGCGTTATTAATTCTATTCTTGTTCGACTTACTTTCAAAATTTTGACTTTATAAGAGTCAATTTCTATGCTATCATTAATTTTTGGAATTTTTTCTAACTTTGACAATATTAGACCGGCAATAGTTTCGTAATCTTCACTTTGAGGGAGTTCTAAGCTATATTTTTCGTTTATATAATCAATTTCTAATCGGCCGGAAAATAAATATTCATTTTCGTTAATCTTTTTGTCAATAAAATCTGTTGAGTCGTGTTCGTCTTCTATTTCTCCAAAAATTTCTTCCATAATATCTTCAATTGTTACCATGCCTGATGTTCCTCCAAATTCATCAACAACTAAGGCTATGCTTTTGTGATTTTGTATAAACGAAGATAGTAGTTTATTTGCAGGCATAGTTTCTGGAACTATTGGTATTTTGTGAAGCATTTCTTTTATTGAAGATGGATTATTAAACAATTCTGATGAGTGAGTATACCCAATTATATTGTCAATACTACCATCGTAAATTAATATTTTTGAGTAACCAGTATTAACAAATTTCTGTTTTAGTGTTTCAATAGAATCGTTTATGTCTAAAGCAACAATTTCGTTTCGAGGCATTATGCATTCTCTGAGTTTTACTTTTGAAAAATCAAGGGCATTCTTAAAAATTTTTATGTCGTGTTCAATTTCAACATCTTCATTATTAATGTTTTTGTTTTCATCAATAAGATTGTTTAAATCAATTTTGCCAAAAGAAATTTTTGTGTCATTTTTTGTTATTCTTATTCGAAAAATAAATCTTAAAAAATTGTTTGAAAATATTATTGAAAAATGAGTTATTGGATAAAATAAATAGTAAAAAATAAGAACAGGAACTGAAAAAAAGTTTAGAATTTTGTTTGGATTAATTCTAAATAATGTTTTTGGAATAAACTCAGCTGTTAATAATATTATTAATGTAGATACTATTGTTTGTATTAATAAAACAGATATTTCAGATTTTGTAAATAGGTATACTACAGGTTCAAGAATAATTGCCATAAAGATACCATAGATAACTAAAGAAATTGTATTGCCAATTAACATTGTTGCTATGTAATGTGTTGGGTGCTCGGTGAAAATTGAAATAATGTTTGTAGGGAAAAGACCTTGTTTTTTGTCGAGTTCAATTTTTAATTTATTAGATGAAATAAAAGCCATCTCCATTCCTGAAAAAAATGCTGATAAAAAAAGTGAAATAAGAATTATTATAAAGTGATTCATTGTAAAATATAATCTATTTTGAATTGTCTTTTTCTGTTTTGTTAATTTTTTTTCTATAAAAATACATAAATAGAGCAATTAATGTAAAGATAAAAAATAAGTAGCTTTGTTTAAAACCGAAATGAATTGTTTTATGAATACCGGAAAAAAGACTTAATATTGAAACTACAAGCCATAATATTTGTAATATGTAAGCAAAATGTTTCTTCATAAGACAGTAATTGTTAAATTAATTCTCAACGTTTATAATTCCTTTTGGTTTTATGATTTCCCAACTAGATAAATCTTGAGTTGCTTTAAGTCCTTGCCCATAAAAAACACCATCACTAGTCGATATTTTTACAAATTCATCAGTATGAATACTTGCTTTTCGTTTATCCCAAATTAAATATTCTGTATTTAATTTCTCGTTTTTTTCCTTATTAATTACAACTACATCGTATTTTGCTTCCCAAATTTCTTTTTTTTCAAAATATTTTGAATAATTGGCTGTTATTTTTGCACTAACTTTCTGTGTTTCATCGAAAAAAATAATTTCAATTCCTTTTGGAAATTCGGTATAAGGTTCTTCTTTTTGTATGAATCGTTTTAGTTCTGTTGCAATAAGTTTTACTTTTACTTTAGCAGAATCACTGTAAACAATTTCAATATTTTTAGCAGATATACTGGGGGTTTTTTTGTAATTTGTAATAGTTTTAATCTGCTCAATATCGGTTGTGCATGAAAAAAGCACTATGCTTCCCATAATAACAGGAAGTATAATGCTTTTTATAGATAGTGTTATGTTAGACAGTTTTAATAAATTAACAATCTTGTCAATTTGCATTTTATATTAAAATATTATTTAAAACGAGCAATTGTTTTTTCGTTTATCCATCCCTCAACAGTATAAGTATTACCTTCTTGAATTTCATGAAAGAAAGCTGATTCTTTGTCAGGGAAATATTGAGAATATGTTTTTATTAACTCGTTAGCTTCAGCAACTAACGAAGTGTCAACTTTTTTAGCTTTAATAAATTTGTCAACAGCACACCAGTAAACGGCTTTGTTTGCAAATTCATCCTCGCCAATATTTTTAGAATCTGAAGCATAAGCTTTGCCAATTAAAATATATGGGTTACCATTATTAGGATTTAATTTTAATGCGTTATAAGCATAGGTGCGCGCAAGTTCGTGTTTGCTTTGTGAGTTTATTAATATTCCTAATTCATAATAATATTTTGCTTTAACAATGCTGTCTTCTTCAAGACTAATTGCTTCTTTGTAATAATGAATAACAGTTGAAAATTTTTCTTTTTTCAAAAATAATTTTGACAAGTTATAAGCTGCTTGTGATGAAGGTTCTAATTTGTAAAGGTTTACTGATGTTTCTTCAAATAATTTACAATCAGTACATTCTGTTTTATCAAGCAATTTTGTAATTTTTTTTAATAAATCAATATCTTCAGGTGTTTCATTAAATTTAGGTGTAAATAATGATATTAAAGCATCGCAATCTGCAGCACCACTATCAGAGAACAATCCTTC
>JAGLDO010000011.1 GCA_023145555.1 Bacteroidales bacterium | reverse complement strand
TAGTTTTCGGAGTAGTCTCAATTTTTAATTTTTTAATATTTTTAAAAAGGAACACATAAGCTAAAATTCCGGTAATTATATTTGCAATAAAAGCAGCAAAGAAAATTCCATCGAGAAAAAATATTTTCGAACCTATCCAAGCTAAAGGAACATATAAACCTAACATCCGAAGAATAGAAAAGAAAGCAGAATTCATAGGTTTATTAATACCATTAAAAGCTGCTGTACTAAGCATTACTAAGCCTTGAAATCCATAACTCATACCAACTATTACTAAATATCGGGCTGCAATATCAGTAACCTCTGTATTATTAGAAAATATTGAAGCTACATCTTTTGCAAAAAACATTGTTAACAAAAATATAATGAATCCCCATGTTAATGAAAACATACCTGCATATTTAAGTGATGTAAAAATTCTTGAAAATTTATGTTTGCTAAAATTTTGTCCTATAAAAATTATTAAAACAGAACCTAATGGAGGAATCATCATTAAGGCAAACATTTCAATTCTTGAAGCTACACCAAATGCAGCAACAGCATTATTCCCAAATGTAGAAATAATTTTTGTAATAAAACCAATAGAAATTGGTGTAATTAACATACTTAGAGTAAGAGGAAACGCAATATATAGCACTTTTTTCCATGTAGAAAAAATTTCTTTAATTTTTCCTATTTTTAAAGTTATCAAATGATTTCTATGTATAAGCAATACTAGAATAAATATTAAACTAGTGCTTCTGGCAATAACAGTTGCAAGAGCAGCACCTTTTATACCCATTTCAGGAAATGGCCCGTAGCCAAAAATTAATAAAGGGTCTAGTATAATATTTACAATAGCCGAAAGAACCATAAGCATTCCTGGCCAAAAAGTATCACCGGTAGCACGAATTATATTATTACCTATCATAGGTATAATAACAAATGCAACACCATAATACCATATATCCATATATTGTTTAATGTAAATTATTAGTTCTGCATCAGCACCTAATAAAGTAAATAAAGGTTTTATTGTTAAAAGGCCAATGGTTATAAAAATTGCTACTATAATTATCCCTAGAAAAATTGCTCTGCTAGACATTTGTCTGACAATATTGTGATCCGAACTTACTATATTTCTTGAAATTAATGAGGCCGTTCCTATGCCTATTCCATGCGATAAGCTATTTATAAGCATTATAACCGGAAAAGAAAAACTAATAGCTGCCAGTTGTTGCACTCCCAGTTTTCCAATAAAATAAGTGTCTGCTAAATTAAATATTACCATGCCTAGCATACCAAACATCATTGGCCATGTTAAGTTAATTAGTTGTTTACCAATGCGTCCGCTGGTTAAATTTTTTTTATATTGTTTCATCTTTGCTTATTTCTTTAATTTTGTCAGATGCATTTTTTATCATTTTCTCAAGATAATTGAATGTTAAATCCTTATCTTTTTTATTAAAGCCTTGTAATAGAATTTCTGACCACCCTGAAAATTCATTCTGTATGGAATTTTGTATTGATTTTGATTTATCTGTTAGATAAATATTTCTTAATCTGCCATCTTTTTTTGATGTTTTACGAATTATATAATTGTTTTTTTCTAAGATGTTTAATTGTGAAGTTACTGATGCTTTGTCTAAACAAAGTCGTTTTGTAAGTTCAGCTTGAGATATTCCATTGTTTCTGAAAATAATATGTAATGTCATAATTTGTGCATGACCAATAGAATAATTTTTAAATGTATTGTGAAAATATTTTTGCGCTGAGTGATCTAATATTTTAATCAACTTTCCAACTGATGCAGGGGTAGTATTTTCTTTTTTATTCATGCCGCAAAAATATAAATAATGGTTGGAATTCCAACCATTATTTAATTTATTATTTTTTATTGATAGTTATAAAGAAGTGGGCAAGAAAAGCAGAAGACAATTATCGTTATTTTATGGTATTTTGCAATGCAAAATTAGATGGTGCTAAAATCATTGCAAATCCGAAATAGCAATGGCTCAAGAATTCCAAATTAAAGTTATTCCTGTTTTACTATAACTAAACAGACATACAATTACCATCTTGAGCAAATCTTTCGTTGTATGAAAAGAAAAAATTACACTCTCTAACAGCATTTTCATCACTGTCGGAACCATGTACAGCATTATGCTCAATCGACTTTGCAAAGAGTTTTCTTATTGTCCCTTCTGCTGCTTTCGTAGGGTCTGTTGTTCCTATTAATTCCCTGTAGTCTTGTACAGCATTTTCTTTTTCTAATATTGCTGCAATAACAGGCCCGGAAGTAATAAATTTTATTAAATCTTTAAAAAAAGGTTTGCCTTTATGAACACTGTAAAAGACTTCTGCTTGTTTCGTTCTCAGTTTAACATATTTCATTGAAACAATTCTGAAACCGGCATCATTAATCATAGACAAAATAGGTCCGATATGCTCATTTTGTACCGCCCCAGGCTTAATCATTGTAAAAGTTATATTTCCAGACATAGTTTTGTTTTTATAATTTTATTTTGCTAAATATAAATAAATTTTATGAGATTTTAACTTGCTTCATATTAAATTTATACCTTTGACTTTTATATAAAAACAAAAAAACAATTGAAATACATTTCTGATAATTTTGCTGAAGAAGTAAACAAACTCCTGTCGATTACAAACAAAATAGTTATTGTAACTCATGCTAATCCGGATGCAGATGCCATTGGTTCATCGTTGGGATTATATAATTTCTTATTAAAGAAAGGACAAAATCCCGTTGTTATAACACCAAATAGTTACCCTGAATTTTTGTGGTGGATGCCCGGAAATAAAAATATTATTAATTTTAGTGAAGATAAGAAAACTGCTGTTGAGATTATTGATAAAGCACAGATAATTTTTTATGTCGATTTTAATGAAACAACCCGCATTGATAAGCTTGAAAAATATGTAAACAAATCAAATTCAATTAAAATAATAATAGACCATCACCCTTTGTTTAATGATAAAGTTGATTATACATTATCAAATGATTCTGCCAGTTCAGCAGCGGAGTTGGTTTTTGAGTTTTTTGTTTTGTTAAACAATTTAAGTTTAGTAGATGAAGAAATTGCTAAATGTATATTTGCAGGAATAATGGCAGATACAGGATGCTTTAGTTATAACTCATCAAGCCCAAGAACATTTGAAATTGTAGCTGAATTGTTAAAGTTCAAAATTAATAAAGATGAGATTGTTAGTAAAATTTATGATAATTTTTCATCTGACAAATTTCGTTTGTTAGGATATTGCCTGAACGATAAACTAACAGTTTACCCCGAATATCATACAGCAATAATCTCTTTAACAAAAAAAGAATTAGAAAATTTTAATTTTAAACAAGGCGACGACGATGGCTTTGTAAATTACCCTTTATCTATTAAGGGAATTGTTTTTTCAGCTTTTTTTATTGAAAAAGATAAAAATGTAAAAATCTCATTTCGTTCAAAAGGTAGTTTTGCAACAAATAAATTTGCCAGAGAAAATTTTAATGGCGGAGGTCATCTTAATGCTTCGGGAGGTAAATCTAATTTGTCGTTTGAAAAAACAATTGAAAATTTTGTGAGCCTATTGCCTAAATATAAAAATGAATTGGATGAAAATGAAAAATAATAAAATATTCTTCTGTGGTTTTTTTCTGATGTTTGTTTTTCTCTTTTCATGCAATCAAAAACAAAGATATAGAACTGACGAAGAAGTTGCTCAATTTAAAGAACCATTAATTAAAATAAACAAATATCTGGTAAAAAAAGATGCTCAGGTCATTTCCGATTATGTGAAGCGTCATAAATGGGATATGAAAATATCAAAAACAGGTTTGTGGTACATGATTTATGATAAAGGTAATGGGCGAAAAGCAGAAGAAGGTAATATTGTCACATTAAAATATACAGTAAATTTATTAGATGGAACGCTTTGTTATTCGTCCGATTCGTTGGGAGACAAACAATTTAAAGCAGGACATGGAGATGTAGAGCCAGGGCTCGAAGAGGGAATTCTTTTAATGAGAGAAGGTGATATGGCAAAGTTTATTTTACCTCCACACTTAGCTCATGGATTAGTTGGAGACGATAAAAAAATACCAAGAAGAGCAACAATTGTGTATGATGTTCAACTTGTTAAAATATCAAATTGAAATTATTTTTATAGGGAAATGCTTTGGAAGTTAACAATATGAAAAAATTATTGTTTTTATTCAAATTTAAGCTTTACCTTTGTGTTAACTATTAATTAAATAAAACGATTATGAATATTTATGTAGGAAATCTTCCTTACACTATAGGAGAAGATGAATTAAGCGAAATTTTTGGTAAATACGGAGCTGTTAACTCTGTAAAAATTATTACTGACAAGTACTCAGGACGAAGTAAAGGTTTTGGTTTTGTTGAAATGTTAAACGATGAAGAAGCTCAAAAAGCTGTTGACGAGTTGAACGATACTGACTTCAAAGGCAGAAACGTTAAAGTTAATGTTGCGCGTGAGAAAAAAACAGATGATAGAGATATCTCTAATTAATAAATTGATTCAAAATAATATATTATGAAAGGTACAGTTAAATGGTATAATGAAGTAAAAGGTTATGGATTTATACAAACAGAAGAAGGAAAAGATATTTTCGTACATCGCTCAGGACTTGATGATGTTGGTGGCAGATTAGAGCCAGAACAAGAAGTAGAGTTTGAGATTGCTGATGGAGATAAAGGTCCTATTGCACAAGATGTAAAAAAAGTTGAGTAAAAAAGATATTAATATTTTTTTTAAGACAAATTTTAAAATCCGACACCTTGTCGGATTTTTTTATGGATTTTTTTTGTTTCTTTTTAAGGACTTAATAATTAAAAATTTTTTTTATTGAAATTTATCTGATAAATTTACAGGCAAAAGTGTTTGTTTAATGCTTTAATTTCAAGATAATTTTTTACAACTTTATGACTTTGTTTGAAATTACTTTTGTATTTTTAATTTTTATCTTGCAAAATATAAACTCATGAAAAAATTTTTTTTAATTACACTGGTTTTAACTTTCTTTTTTACTTCTTGCGATTATTTTTCAAAACATACTGGTTTTTCTAAAACAGAAACAGGTATTTATTATAAACTTCATATTATTGGCGAAGAGGTAAATCCTGCTAAGTCAGGGAATTATGTTACCGTAGACCTTAATTATAAAACAATTAATGATTCTTCATTTTTTCATGAACAAAGAACTTTTAAAATCACAAAACCTGATTACAAAGGTTCTATCGACGAATGTTTTTTAATGCTTTCGAAAGGTGATAGCTCAACTTTTATTATTGATGCCGATAATTTTTTTACAAAAACACTGAAGACATCATTGCCTCAATTTATAGCTAACAATAGTCAAATGAAGGTTGATATCAAGATGAATGATATTAGAACAGAAGAACAATACACAACAGACAAAGAAGAATTTTTAAAATGGATAGAAGATTTTGGAGACTATGAAAAAACGATTCTAAAACGTTTTATCGACGAACAAAAAGTTGATGTAGAACCTACAAAATCAGGCTTGTATTTTTTTACTGTAAAAAAAGGTGATGGTAAAAAAGTTAAAAAAGGCGATCTTATAACTATTGATTATGACGGACGATTTTTGAATGGCAAGTTTTTCGACTCTACTAAAAAAAGACAGCAACCATTTGATTTTGTTTATGGTTCAGAATTACAAGTTATTCCCGGACTTGAAGAAGCTATTGGAATGATGGAACAAGGCGAAAAAGCTGTTGTGATTATTCCTTCTTCTCTTGCTTTTGGCGATAACGGCTCTTCAACAGGAATTATTCCACCTTTTACCTCATTGATTTATGAAATTGAAATAATAAACGTGAAAACAAAAAAATAATTTTTTTATTTGTTGGTTATTGAAAAATTGAAAAATTGTGAAAATAATTTAAAGAAAAAATATTCCCGATTTTGCAATTTTTTATTTTTGTATTTTATTAAAACTAAAAAAAAATGAAAGACACATCTTATTTTAAATTATTGATTTTAACAACTTTGATTCTGATTTTTGTTTCATGCAATAAAACTGGTTTTAAAACGGACAAATCCGGATTGGAATATAAATTTATTGTTGAAAATAAAGATTCTGTTAAGCCCGAAATTGGAGATATACTTGTGCTTAGAATGAAATATACTACCGAGAAAGATTCTGTTATTGATGAAAACAATTATTTCAGAATGCAACTTAAAGAACCATTAAATGAAATGCCAAGCATTCAGAATGGTTTAGCTATGATGCATACCGGCGACAGTGCAGTTTTTATTGTTGATGCAAAAACTTTCTATAATATTAATAGAAAGCAAAAACTCCCTCAATTTTTAAAGTCAGACAGTAAGTTAACTTTTTATATCAAACTCATTAAAGTATTAAGTTACGAAAAATTTGAACAGGAAAGACGTTCATTAAAAATTTCTAACAGAGACAAAGAAGAAGAATTGCTTATTCAATATCTTAAAAATACAAATGTAACAGTTGAGCCTACTCAAAGTGGTTTGTATTATGTTGAGACGCTAAAAGGTAAAGGCAAAAAACCAAAACCCGGCAAAAAAGTTCTAATTAATTATATGGGGTATTTTGTTGATGGTAAAATATTTGATTCTACTTATAAACGTCGTAAACCATTTGAATTTTCTTTTGGTGTTGGTGATGTAATTCAAGGATTAGACGAAGGAATATCTAAAATGAGAGAAGGTGGTAAAGCAAAAATTATTATCCCATCATATCTTGCATACGGCGATAAACAACAAGGCCCTGTGGCGCCATATTCAACTTTAATTTTTGAAGTAGAATTGCTTAGGGTTGAATAATTCTGATGACAAAAACAAAAAATAATATTAACACAGAGAATAGTAATTTTATCTTAAAGAATAATAAATTTTTTATTTATTCTATATTATTTCTGTTGTCGTTTTTGATTTATGGTAACACAATTACTCATAATTATGCTTTAGACGATGCAATTGTAATTGCAGATAATAGTTTTACACAACAAGGCTTTGCAGGTGTTAAAGATATTTTAACTCACGATTCGTTTACCGGTTTTTTCGGAAAAGATAAAAAATTGGTTGCAGGTGGCAGATATCGTCCTTTATCAATTGTTACATTTGCTGTTGAGCATCAGTTTTTTGGCAAAAATCCTCACCTTAGTCATTTTATTAACATATTGTTATATGCTTTAATTGGGATTTTAATTTTTGTAATATTATCCGGCCTGTTAACAAAATATCATAATAATAAATGGTATTTATCGATTCCTTTTCTAACAGTATTACTTTTTATTGCACATCCAATTCATACCGAAGTTGTTGCTAACATTAAAGGACGCGACGAGATAATGGCTCTTTTGTTTTCGTTGCTTGCACTTTATTTTACCATAAAATATTTTGAGAAAGATAAGTCGAGAAACCTTTTTTATAGCTTTCTCTCATTGTTTCTTGCCTTAATGTCGAAAGAAAATTCAATAACTTTTGTTTTAATAATCCCATTAACAATATATTTTTTTACAGAAAAAAAATTTAAAAAAATTGCTCTGTCAATTATTCCTTTAATTTTTGCGACCGTTTTTTTCCTTATAATAAGACATTCGGTTATTGGAAATTCTTTGTCTAAAGCTCCAACTGAATTAATGAATAATCCATTTTTGCATGCCACATTTGCCCAAAAATATGCAACAATATTTTATACACTCGGACTTTACATTAAACTTTTAATATTCCCACATCCATTAACATTCGATTATTATCCAAAACAAATAACAATTATAAACTGGATTGATTTGAGAGCAATAATACCACTTGTTTTTTATTCGTTTATTTTCGTTTATTCTCTATTAAAGATGAAAAGAAAAAACATTATTGCTTATTCAATTTTTTATTTTTTAATTACTTTTTCAATAGTCTCAAACATAGTTTTCCCTGTAGGAACGTTTATGAATGAACGGTTTATGTTTATGCCGTCAATTGGTTTTTGTTTAATAATGGCATATTTTTTATTCTATCTTATCCCAAAACACATTAAAAATAAGAAGTTTCTAGCAATATTTTCACCTCTGTTGTTAGTCGTGATTTTATCATTATATTCATTTAAAACAATTGATAGAAATAAAGCATGGAAAAACGATTTTGTTCTTTTTACAACCGATGTTAAAACATCAACAAATAGCGCAAAGAGTAATTGCTCGGCTGGAGGAAAGCTTATTGAAAAAGCACAAAAAACCGGTGATAAAAAAATAAGAGACGAATATCTTAAATTATCAATAAAATATTTACAAAAGTCACTCGAGATTTATCCAAATTATAATGATGCCTTGCTCTTGCTTGGTAATGCTTATTTTGAATACAACAAAGACTATGACAAAACTATTTTTTATTATAAAAGAATTTTAAATCGTAATCCGAATTATGAAAATGTGTATAATAATATTTCGGTGATTTTTAGTAAATTAGACAGTGTAGATTATAAAATAAAGGTGTATAATGAACTTTATAAAATTAATCAAAATCGTTACGATATAAATTACAACTTAGGTTTGTTATACAGCAGATTTAAAATGAACTATGTAAAAGCAATTCCATATTTTCAAAGAGCTGTTAAAATAAATCCTGAAAAAGCTCAGGCTTATAAAGATTTGGGAGTTGTTTATGGTTTGTTGCACGAATTTAAAAAATCGGCTCAAGTCTTGCAAATAGCTGCAAAATTAGACAAAAAAGATCCTCAAGTTTTTTATAATCTTGGAATAACATACAGAGCACTTGGTGATAAAAATAAAGCTGATAAATATTTTGAAAAAGCAAAAGAGTTTAAAAAACTTAAATAGCCTTTACAAAAAAAATAAGACCTTCCAGTGTCTGAAAGATTTGGAAGTGTCGTATTAAAACACATAAATTTTATTTTGAGATGCTGTTATATAATGAATGTAATTGTATTAAACACCTTTGTGTAACGTTGAGTTTTCTTTGAGCATCTCTGTGACATAGTTCTTTCACAAAGAAACACAGAGTTTCCACTAAGTTTTACAAAGAAAAATTAATTATTATGATTGAAAATGAATTATCTAAAAAGATTATTGGCTGTGCAATAGAAGTACACAGACATTTAGGTCCGGGTTTATTAGAATCTGCTTATCAGGAATGTTTATTCTATGAGTTAAAACGAGCAGGCTTAAATGTTAAAAAAGAAAAACCAATGCCAATTGTTTATAAAGAAGTAAAACTAGACCATGGATATAGAATAGATTTATTAGTTGAAGAAAAAGTAGTAATTGAAATAAAAACAGTGGAAGCACTTAATGATGTGCATACTGCACAAGTACTTACTTATTTAAAGTTGGGAAA
>JAGLDO010000109.1 GCA_023145555.1 Bacteroidales bacterium | reverse complement strand
CACAAAATCCATTTAAACAGAAAAGAACACTTTTGCCTGACTATCAGCGGTTTGAACTTGTTAACCAAGCAATTGGAAATAACTATAAATTTAGAGCCTCAAATATTGAGTTTAATCTCTCAAAACCCTCATACACAATTGATACTTTATCTTATTTGCACGATAAGTTCCCAAAATATGAATTTGTTTTAATAATGGGTTCTGATAATCTCGAGAATTTTCATAAATGGAAAAACTATGAAGAAATTTTAAAATACCATGAATTATATGTTTATCCACGACCGAATACAAAAGATAACGATTTAATTAATCACCCAAAAGTGAAAATTGTTAATGCACCAATTATGGAAATATCGTCTAGTTTTATTCGTAAGTCAATAAAAGAAGGTAAAGACATACAATATTTTTTGCCTGAAAAGGTTTATAAATATATTAAAGAAATGAATTTTTATGAAAAGTAATTTTGACATGGAAAATACAGGAATTAAAATATTATCAGTAAATACAGCAGACAAACGAGGACGAAAATTTGAAGTTAAAGAATTAATTCTGGACAAAAACGGAATAATAAATGATGTTCATTCAGGACCATGGAACAGGCAAATAAGCATAATAAGCAAAGACCATGTAGATCAGTTTAAACGATTAACACAGTGTAGAGATATTGAGTATGGCGAATTTGCCGAAAATATTTTTGCCGACAATATGGAGAATTTTGAAGTTAAAGAGTTTGACAGATTTATTATTGGAGAAGCAGAGTTGGAAGTAACTCAAATTGGCAAACCTTTTCACGACAAATTTCGTGAACTTGGCAATTATGTTATGCCGCGCGTAGGTATTTTTTGTAGAGTTGTAAAGACAGGCACAATAAAGGCAGGCGATATTATGATTCATAAACCAAAATTGTTTAATATTCTTGTTGTAACATTAAGCGACAGAGCCAGTAAAGGCGATTATGAAGATATTAGCGGTCCAACAATCGTATCATTTACAAATGATTATTTCACAAAAAAGAATAAAAATTATAAAATTGAACATAAAATAATTCCTGATAATGCTTCTCAATTAACAGAATTATTAAACAACGCAACAAATAATAAAACAGATGTTATAATAACAACCGGAGGAACAGGCATAGGGCCAAAAGACATTACTGTTGAAACAGTAAAACCAATGCTTAAAAAAGAAATTCCGGGTATTATGGAAATGACACGTTTAAAATTCGGGATGCAAAAACCAAATGCATTATTAAGTCTTGGAATTGCTGGAGTAATTGGTGAGAGCTTAATATATACTCTTCCCGGAAGTGTTAAAGCAGTAAAAGAATATTTATCAGAAATTTTTAAAACTCTCGACCATCTAATTTATATGTTGCATGGTATTGATGCTCATTAATCAATTTTTATTCAGTTGAAAGATTATCCATTCCGAAAAGACCTGACATGTTTGTGCTAATAAAAAACGAACTGCACAAATCGCTGATAGTCATTATAATAGAAAACATGTCGGGTCTCTATAATTTAAAATTATAATTTTTTAGAGTGGATTAAAAATTGATTCTTTTCTTATCAATTTAAAATTTTTCGCTAAGGCATACATGCTTCAGCTTTTTTGAACAAAAAAATACAAATTAAAGAGATTAAACAATTAGTATTATTTGGATAGATTTCGACTTTTCTTTGAGAAAACTGCAAAAAAAGTATATTTTTGTAAACTGGTGGAGAAGTTGATTCTTTCAATGTTTTTTATGAATTAAAAACAATTTAAATATAAGCACATGAATATTAAAACAATTAAAGCCCAAGAGGTGTTGGATTCAAGAGGCAATCCAACTGTAGAAGTGAACATCGTACTTGAAAACGGTGTAAAAGGAAGAGCTATTGTTCCGTCTGGAGCATCAACAGGAGAGAAAGAAGCTGTTGAACTTAGAGATGGTGACAAAAACAGATTTGGAGGCAAAGGTGTGTTAAAAGCAGTAGAGCATGTTAATAAAGATATTGCTCCAGCAATAATTGGCATGAATGTAACAGAACAACGCAAGATTGATTATAAAATGATTGAGTTAGACGGAACTCCAAATAAATCAAAATTTGGTGCAAACGCTATTCTCGGAGTTTCTCTTGCTGTTGCTCGTACTGCTGCTAATGCTTTAAATCTTCCTTTATATAGATATATTGGTGGAGTTAATGCTTCATTATTACCTGTTCCATGTATGAATGTTATAAATGGCGGTGTTCATGCCGGAAATAATGTTGATTTTCAAGAGTTTATGATTGCTCCTCACAATGCTCCTGATTTCCAAACAGCAATTAGAATGGGTGTTGAAACTTTTCACGCTTTAAAATCAGTTTTAGTAGCTCGTGGTTATAGCACAGGTGTTGGTGATGAAGGTGGTTATGCTCCTGAATTAAAATCTAACGAAGAAGCTGTTGAAGTTATCATCGAAGGTATTGAAAAAGCAGGATATGTTCCCGGTAAAGATATTTCTATTTGCCTTGACCCTGCTTCTAGTGAGATGTGGCAAGATGGTAAATACGTATTCTTTAAATCAGACAAATCATCAAAAACTCCTGCCGAGATGGTTCAACTTTGGGATGAGTGGACAAAAAAATATCCTATTATTCTTTTAGAAGATGGTATGGCTGAGAATGACTGGGAAGGCTGGCAATTATTAAATGAAACTATTGGCGATAGAATTGAGTTAGTTGGCGACGACTTAATTTGTACTAATGCTAAACTTTTACAAGAAGCTATTGACAAAAAAGCAGCTAACTCAGTTTTGATTAAACTTAACCAAATAGGTTCTTTAACCGAGACTTTAGAAACCATTGAACTTGCAGGAAAAAATAGTTTCAACTGTTTTGTTTCTCATCGTTCAGGTGAAACAGAAGATACAACTATTGCCGACTTAACCGTAGCTATTAGTTCCGGTCATTTAAAAACAGGCTCAGGCTGTAGAACAGAACGTATTGCTAAATTTAATCAATTAATGAGAATTGAAAGAGAATTAGGCGATGCTGCTAAATTTGCAGGATTAAAAGCATTTAAAAATGCTAAATAAATAAAAATTTTGTTTAAATATGAATTAAAAAAAAGGCTTTTATAGCCTTTTTTTT
>JAGLDO010000108.1 GCA_023145555.1 Bacteroidales bacterium | reverse complement strand
TGATTAACAACAAATCCGTGCCACGGTTTGCGGATTTATGGTTAATTAAAAATAAAAAAGGTGAATTTTTATTATCCCAATTATTTTATTAAATTCACAAGTTAAAATATGATGTATTTTTCAAATAATTTATGATGAGTAAACGATTATTATTTTTTATCTTTTTAATATTTGTCTCTATAAACATATTCGCTTCTGAAAATAGTGAGATAGACAGTTTAATTAACATATTAAAAATTTCTAACGAAGACACAAATAAAGTTTTCCTATACAATCAAATCTCAAAAAAATATGTCGCTACTAATCCTGACAAGGCATTAATATATGCAAATAAAGGATTGAAGCTTAGTAAAATTTTAAACTTTGAGAAGGGAATAGCTTTTTCTCACACTAATATTGGAATTGGTTATCATTACCAAGGTTCATTAGACAACGCTTTGATAGAATATACAAAAGCATTGAGCATTTATGAAAAAATAGATGACAAACAACAAATTGTGAAATTATTAAATAATATTGGAATGCTCTACCACTATCAAGGAGAGTATGACAAAGCTTTTAATTATTATACAAAATGTGTTAAAGCCAGTAAAAAAATTGGTGATGAAAAACGTATTGCCGACACATATAACAACATTGGAGGTGTATATAGTGACCAAGATAATTATGACAAAGCTTTGGAATATTATTTTAAGAGTTTACAAATCTCTGAAGAAAGCAAAGACAAATTAATGATTACACGCACATATGACAATATTGGAGGAATTTATCAAGAGCAGGACAAATATGATAAAGCTCTTGAATACTTTTATAAAAGCCTGAAAATTGAAAAAGAAATAAACGACAAAAGAGGCATTGCTGCTACAAACAATAATATTAGTCAAATTTTACAAATAAAAAAGAAATATGAAGAAGCAATAGAATTGAATTTGGAAAGCATTAATATATATAAAGAAATTGGAGATAAAAAAGGAATTGTTATTTCAAATAATATTATTGGGAATATATACACAACAATTGCAAAGAATAATTTTGAACAAAATCACAAAGATTCTCTTATTATTGAATGTAAAAAAGCTTTGAGTTATTTTTTTAATAGTATAGATTTAAATAAAGTGATAGGCAGTTCTGACGAACTAGCAACATCATATCAAGGTATTGGTGAGGTTAATTATTTTTTAGCTCATTACAAAACATCAATATTTTATTTGCTAAAAGCAAAGGCAATTGGAAATGAAATAGGGTCTCCATATATTATAAAAAATTCTGCTGAAATGTTAAGCAAAGCATATGCTGCTATTCACGATTACACAAAAGCCTACCACGCACATGTTTTATTTAAAGCGACTCAAGACGCTATAAAAAATGAAGAAAATGTAAGAAAAGTAACTCAACTTGGAATGCAATATGAATTTGATAATCAAATTAAAAAACGTGAGTTTGAACAAAAACAAAAAGATTTAGCTGCCGATGCAGAATTACGTCGTCAAAAAATTATTCAAGTATTTATTCTTTTCGGATTTCTTGTTGTGCTGTTATTTGCATTTGTTGTTTATAGAAGTTATCGCCGAAAAAGAAAAGACAATAAATTACTTGCCGATAAAAACAACCAAATTGAAGAACAAAAACAAAACATCACAGATAGTATACTTTATGCAAAAAGAATTCAGCAAGCTATTCTTCCTTCAAAAGAATTTGTTGATAGTGTTCTACAAAAACATTTTATATTATTTCGACCAAGAGATATTGTTAGTGGTGATTATTACTGGCTTGCTCAAAAAAAGAATAAAATTATTGTTGCAGCTGCCGATTGCACAGGACATGGTGTTCCCGGAGCATTTATGAGTATGCTTGGTGTTTCATTCTTAAATGAAATTGTTAAAAACAACAATATTACTCAACCAAATTTAATTCTTAACAATTTGCGCGAACACGTAAAACGAACACTAAGCCAAACAGGTAAACAGAATGAAGCTAAAGATGGTATGGACATGGCTATATGTGTTATTGATATAGAAAACAACAGCTTAGAATTTTCAGGCGCTTATAATTCTCTGTATGTTATTCGTTCATGTAATGATTTACTAATTCATAACGAAACTGAGCAACCTGCCTCATTATTATCTGAAGATAATAAATATGGTCTTTTTGAAGTTAAAGCCGACCGCATGCCTGTTGGTATTTATCTTAAAGAAAAAGAATCTTTTACTAATAATATTATTAAAATTAATAAGGGAGATTCTTTATATATTTTCTCCGATGGTTTCTCAGACCAATTTGGAGGTGAAAAAGGCTCTAAATTTAAGTCTAAAAAATTTAAACAGTTGTTGTTGAGCATACAAAACTATAGCATGGATAAACAAAAAGAACTGCTTAACACTACAATAGACAACTGGAGAGGTGATATTGAACAAATTGACGATATACTCGTCTTTGGTTTAAAAATTTAAATTTTATCAATGTTTCCTTACTTGTAAAACAACTAATTAAATAATTTTTCTACAAACAAGGAAATTTTTAAATCTCAAATTCACACAAAACCACACATAACTAATTATTATTTTATTACTTTAATTTTCATAACCACATCCTCTAAAGGTCGGTCTTTTTTATTAGTCTTTACGGTGGCAATTTTATCAACAACATCAAGACCTTCAACAACCTCACCAAACACTGTGTATGAGCCATCAAGATGAGGAGTACCACCAATTGTTTTATATATTTTTCTCTGCTCTGATGAAAATGTTATTTTAAAATTTTTATTAAATTCCTCTTGTGTATCTTTTTCAATTTTTTGAATTATTGATTTAATTTCTTTTGATTTTTTATTTTTCTGTAAAAAATCTAATTTATCTTTTAGAGCTTTATTTTCCTTCTTGCCAACATACTTAACAATAAATTCTTTTTTACGTCTTTGGTTAAGAGCATTTTCCATCCCATCCAGTTGTTCATCGGTAAAAACCTGCCCCTGAACAATATAAAATTGTGATGCAGACGACTGCTTTTTAGGATTAACATTATCGCCTTCGCGCGCAGCTGCTAAAACTCCTTTTTTGTGAAAAAGATTCTTGTTAAACTCAGCATCAATCATATAATCAGGACCACCATCTCCTAGAAGTTTACCTTTTGGGGCATTTTTCGAATCAGGGTCTCCACCTTGAACCATAAAATTTTTAATTACTCTATGAAAAAGCAAGCTGTCGAAATAATTTTGAGATACTAACTTTATAAAATTATCTCTGTGTTTAGGTGTTTCGTCATAGAGTTTTATTTTAATGTTGCCAAATGTTGTCTCCACCAGAACAACACGATTCTTGTTTTGAGAGAAAGCCGTTGAAAAAGTTAGAAAGCCTAATGCTATAATAAAAAATCCTAATTTGATGTTTTTGTGTTTCAT
>JAGLDO010000107.1 GCA_023145555.1 Bacteroidales bacterium | reverse complement strand
TCAATTGAATTTGAAATAATGCTTCCGCCAATTAAGATAAAATCAACTTTATTTTCTTTTGCTTTTTGTGCTACTTCAATTAAAGATTGAGTATTATGTTTATCAGGGTCTATTAATAAAGCAAGTTGCTTTTTATTTTGTTTTTGTTTTTGCAGTATATTATTGTAAATCATCAATATAAACTTAATTTATTTGCAACACCACACAATTACGAAATTATTTAAGAAAAAGTAATTTAATGAAAATCTATTTATCAATTCTTGTGCGATGATATTGCCCACAAAATTACCTTCTTTTTTTAGATTAAAAGGTTCAATAAAAATATTTTTTTTAAAGTTAAGATTTTTTTTATTAAAAATTTTATAAAGTGTTTCTTTTGCACACCAGTATATATATAATTGAGAAGTTTTGTTTTGTGAATTAATTGATTTTATTTCTTTTTCTGAAAGAAATTTTGAAATTACCTTGTTTACTCTTTCCGACAAAACATTTTCAATATCAATAGCAACATCATGTTTTTGGCTTAATATTAATGTTACCATTTTTTTTGAATGTGAGATGCCAATTTTATATGAATTGTCGCTCAAATAAGGCTTCTCGTTTTTATTGTAGATAATTTTTTTATTTTCCGGCAATAGTTTATTTAAGAGAATGCGGGTTGTAATCCATTCAAGTTTGCGACTTTGTTTGTTTAATTTATTAAAAAATGCTTGGTCGGCTTTGTTAAATTTGTGAATAGAAATAAGTTCGTTAATATCTTCGGTTATTTCCCAAACACCAAGTATGCAGTCATTTGCAAGTTCTTTTTTTAATATTAAACCCATATTTTTATAAAACAAATAATAAATAGAAAATCAGAAATCTAAAATTGTATTTACTGCTACTCATTAATTAGACTTATATTTATCTTCCCACTCAAAAGTTTCAATTAATTTAAAAATATCAGTTTTAATAAATTTAATTACAGGAGCCAGCGAATCTTTGTTAGGTCTTGTATTAAAATATAATGCTCCTCTCAAAAAATGTTTAGTGCTGTCGGTTAAAAAGAACTGAACATTAGAAGCTGTATTCCCTTTAATATCATATAAAATACCATAAACTTTTTTTTCTTTATTCGAATAAACTTTTTCATTAATGGCATCAGCTTTCACAGTATGTTTATAAGCAAATTTTCTTGAATCTTCAATATATTCTGATAAGTTATTATCAATTTCTTTATAGCTAATATATATTTTACCGTTTAATTTGGGAAATACTATGTTAATCCAAAAAGGTTCGGCATCTTTTTCTTTATCTTTTACAATTTTTGCATACTTAGGAAAATCAAAACTGTAAGGTGAATTATTTGAAAAGTGCTGATATTCTTTTTCGGGAAAGTCAATTCGCATATATCCCGCTGGTCTCGGAGTATAGTCATGTTGACAAGAAAAAAACACAAAAGCAAAGAATATAATAAATAATAGTTTCTTAGTCATAATAAATTTATTGATTTTGATATTTGAGATAAGTCACTGTCCCTTTATAATACAAGACAATTTTTATTTTTTATTAATAGTAATTTTTATTTTTTTTATTCGTCTGTTATCGGCATCTTCAATTTTAAGAGTGAAATTTTTATAAGCCATTTCTTCGTAAAGTTTAGGTATTTCACCTTTTAATTCAAGAATTAAGCCGGCTAAAGTGTCAGCTTCACCCTTAACGTCATCAAAAATTGTATTTTCAGTTGAAGTTATTTTGTAAAAGTCATTTAGTAAGGTTTTCCCTTCAAAAATAAAATTGTTATCATCAATTTTAGTATAGTTAATTTCTTCTTCTTCCGATTCGTCGCTAATTTCTCCAACAATTTCTTCCAAAATATTTTCTAATGTAACAATTCCTGATGTTCCACCATATTCGTCAACCACAATAGCAATATGAACTTTTTTAACTTGAATTTCTTCAAGAAGATCATTGATTTTCTTTTTCTCGGGAATAAAATAAGGAGGTCTAATTAAGCTTTGCCATTTAAAAGTTGCAGGCTTATTAATATGAGCCAGCAAATCTTTAATATAAAGCACACCTTTAATGTCGTCAAAAGTTTTTGAGTAAACAGGAATTCGCGAAAATCCGGAATCAATAATAATTGAGATTAATTTTTTAAAATCTGTTTTAATATCAACAGCAACAACATCAACGCGAGGCTTCATTATTTCGTTAACATCAATATTCCCAAAGTCGGCAATTCCTTTAAGCAATTCTTTATCTTCTGTAATTGAATTTGAAGTGATATCAAGAGCTTTTGAAATATCTTGCATTGAAATATTTTGCTTTGATTGAAATTTTTTATCAAAAAATGATGTTGAAGAAATTAATATTGAACTTAGTGGACGAAATATTTTTTCTAAAATAAATAAAGGAGATGCAGTAAAAACAACGAATTTTTCAGGGTAGTGAGTGGCAAGAACTTTAGGAATAATTTCTCCAAAAAGAAGTAGAAAAAAAGTAATAATCACTATCTGGAAAACAAAGCCTAAGATTGGAGAG
>JAGLDO010000106.1 GCA_023145555.1 Bacteroidales bacterium | reverse complement strand
AAACTTATCGTTGTTAGTTTTACCAATTTTAAAAGAGGCAATATGTGATGGATTTAACGAAAAAAAAGCAACTTCAGATCCTGAAATTAGAGCAGATGCCACTAATAAAAGTAGCACCATAATAAACTCTATTATATGTCCTAAAGTTATAGTGTTGACAGTAATAATATTAAAAAAATATATTACCATCGAAGCAGGTTCGGTTTCCAAATTAAATTAAATTAAATAATTATTAAAATGGCAAATCATCATTTACCTCTTCAATATTATCTTCCTTTTCAGGAGCATTATCTATTGAATTTGGAGCAGGTGCAGGTGCAGAAGCAGAATTATTGCTTTCTTTTTTACTTCCTAGCATTTGTAAGTTGTTAGCTACAATTTCCGTAAAATATTTTTTCTCATTATCTTTTTCGTAAGAACGAGTAGTTATTTTACCTTCAAGATATATTTGACTGCCTTTTTTTATGTATTTTTCAACTATTTCAGCTAATTTTCGCCATACAACTATATTATGCCATTCAGTTGTTTCTACCTTTTCTCCACTTTTATTTGTGTACTTTTCACTGGTTGCTAATGTGAATTTAGCAACAGAAACACCACTTTCAAGGTGTCTAACTTCCGGGTCTTTACCTACGTTACCAAGTAAAATAACTTTATTTACAGCCATGTTTTTAAATTTTAAATGTAATTAAAAAGTAAAATTACAAATTTTTTTAATATTTAATGTTAATATTGAAATAATTATTAAAAGAAATAATATAATATAAAAAAAAATCTATTTTCTTTTTTTTATGAATATTATATTTTATATTTGCAAACTATTAATTTTATAAAATATTGATTAAAAAGGTATTAAAATGACAAAAGCAGATATAATTAATGAGATTTCAAAAAATACAGGAATTGAAAAAGTAGCTGTTCAAAAAACAGTTGAAGCATTAATGGATAGTGTTAAAAATTCTCTAGAAGAAGGTAATAATGTCTATTTAAGAGGGTTTGGAAGTTTTATTGTTAAGAAAAGAGCAAAAAAAACAGCTCGTAATATTTCAAAAAACACAACAATAATTATTCCGGAACATTTTATTCCTGCTTTTAAACCAGCAAAATCATTTGTTAACAAAGTTAAAAATAGTTTAAAATAATTTAGAAAATGCCAAGCGGAAAAAAAAGAAAGAGACATAAAATGTCTACTCATAAACGTAAAAAACGTTTAAGAAAAAATAGACATAAAACTAAAAAATAACATAAAGTTTATTTTTTATTTTATGTAATTTAAAAATTTAATAAACCTATAGGGCTTTGCTCTCTAGGTTTATTATTTTATAAATAATTGTAAATCATATCTTTAAGGTTTCTTAATATAGAGGATTTGTGAATAGGGAATTAGTTATAAATGTCAGCTCTTCTGAAATTGTTATTGCTTTATTAGAGGATAAACGATTAGTTGAATTAAGAAAAGAGAAAAAAAATATTCAATTTTCAGTTGGTGATATATATTTGGGTAAAGTAAAAAAGGTAATGCCCGGATTAAATGCAGCATTTGTGAATGTTGGATACGAAAAGGATGCTTTTTTACATTATCTTGATTTGGGTCATCAGTTTTTATCTTTTAACAAGTTTCTTAACATTGCAATAAATTCAAAACAAAAATTACCTGCAATTTCGAAAATTAAAACTGAACCGGATATTGATAAAGAAGGTAAAATTTCAGATATATTAACTCAAGGTCAAACAATTTTAGTTCAAATTGCTAAAGAACCAATATCTACAAAAGGACCTCGATTAAGTTCTGAAATATCTATTGCAGGAAGAAACCTCGTACTTCTACCTTTCACCGATAAAGTTTCAATATCGCAAAAAATTAAATCTCAAGACGAAAAAGTTCGTCTAAAAAGATTGCTGCAAAGCATTAAACCAAAGAATTATGGCGTAATTGTTCGTACGGTAGCAGAATCAAAAAAAGTTGCCAATTTTGACAGCGAACTACGAGAACTTATTGCGAAGTGGGAAGTTGCTTTAAATAAAATTAAAACAGGAAAACCTCCTCAATTGATTGTTGGAGAACTAAAGCAAACATCTGCAATATTAAGAGACATGCTTAACTCATCTTTTAATAATATTTTTGTTAATGATGAGTCGTGCTACAACGATATTATTGATTATATAAAAACCATTGCCCCAGAAAAACAAAATATTGTAAATTTCTATAAAGGCAACTTGCCAATATTTGAGCAATATGGTGTTGAAAAACAAGTAAAGGCACATTTTGGAAAGAATGTTGCACTAAAAAAAGGCGCTTACCTTATTATTGAACATACCGAAGCTTTTCATGTTGTTGATGTGAATAGTGGAAACAGAACGCAATCAGGAAGTAACCAAGAGGCGAATGCGGTTGATGTTAATTTATTAGCAGCGGAAGAAATTGCCAGACAGCTCAGATTGAGAGATATGGGTGGTATAATTGTAATTGATTTTATTGATATGCATAATTTCAATAATCGTCAATTACTTTTTGATAAGATGAAAGAATTGATGTCAAATGATCGTGCAAAACATCATATTCTAACTTTAAGCAAATTTGGATTAATGCAAATTACTC
>JAGLDO010000105.1 GCA_023145555.1 Bacteroidales bacterium | reverse complement strand
TTTAACCGTGCCACGGATAATTCCTTAATCAGTGCACGAATAAAAACTCACTTGCGGATTTTAGGTGTTTTAAAAAAGATTCTTGTTTATTAGTTGATGGCGAAGATGGAATACGTAAATTCTAAAACAAACATTAATTAATTATGATTATTATATCAATAAGAAAATTTGATGATAATTTTGCATTTTAGTTTAAATTTTAAAGATAAACACTCTTAAATACAATTTTTTTTATGTATTTTTGTAAAATAACAATAAAATAAAAAAAAATGTTTCAGAAATTAACAATTGATAATATTGATAAAAAGATTTTATCTTATTTAATGAATGACGCAAGAATTTCCTTTTTAAGTATTGCTAAAGAATGTAACATCTCAAGTGCAGCAATTCAGCAGAGAGTTAAAAAAATGACCGACGCAGGTATTATTAAGGGATCAAAATTTACTATTAATCCAAAAGTATTAGGCTATGATATATGTGCTTTTATTGGAGTGTTTTTAGATAAGGCTCATGCTTACAAAAGTGTTGTTAATGAGTTGAAAAAAATTAATGAAATAGTTGAATGTCATTACACAACAGGGAATTATGCAATTTTTTTAAAATTATATTGTAAAAATAATGAACATTTAATGAAGATATTAATAGATACTATACAAAATATTGAAGGAGTTTCAAGAACGGAAACTTTTATTTCTTTAGAGCAAACAATTGAACGACAAATAGAAGTTTAAAGAATTTTATAAATTTAAATATAATAATTATTACATTATAAATACTTAATTAACAAATAGGAGATAAGAATATGATAGAAGTTAGATGGCATGGTAGGGGCGGACAAGGTGGCTTTACTGTTTCACGACTATTAGGAATGTCAGCTGCATTATTCGAAAATAAATATGCAATGGCTTTTCCTTCATTTGGACCTGAGCGCCGTGGTGCACCTGTTTTGGCTTTTACAAGAATTGACAATCACAAAATCACAGACCGAAGCGAGGTTAAAGAATGCGATTATGTCGTAGTTATGGATGAGACTCTCATTAATAAAAACATTACTGATGGCTTGAAAAATGATGGAACGATTTTAATTAACACAAAAAATCCCGAAAAATATTCGAGTGTTTTAAAGGATTCTAAAGTCGTTTCAATTGATGCTACATCAATAGCTTTAGAAATTTTAAAACGTCCTATTACAAATACCGCTATGTTTGGTGCTTTGGTTGCTGTCTCAAATGTTGTTAGTTTAGATTCTGCTATAAAGAGTATTGAAACAGAAATGAAGCCATCATTAGTACAAAAAAATATTGAGCTTGTAAAAAAATCATACGAAATTATAAGAGGAGGTTGCAATGAATAGACCAAAAGTACAAAAGTTTGTCCGACCAAAGCATATAGATGACTATCCTGTTGGACCACAATTTACAGCAGGATTTCTTGCTGAGACTAATGCAGGTTGGAGAACTTTTCGTCCAATTATTGATAAAGATTTGTGTATTAATTGTTTGCGTTGTTATTTAGTTTGCCCTGATGGAGTAATTTTTAAATCTGAAAATAAGGTTGATGTTGATTATGATTATTGTAAAGGTTGCGGCGTTTGTGCACACGAATGTCCTGTAAACGCAATTAAAATGGTTAAGGAGGAATTGTTATGAGCAATAAAAAATTATTTATCTCAGGCGACGAAGCTGTTGCTATTGGTGCAAAATTATCACGACCAAATGTTATTTCAGCTTATCCAATTACACCTCAAACTGTTACTGTTGAGCGATTATCAGAAATGGTTGAAAGTGGTGAGTTAAACGCAGAATATATGCATGTTGAATCGGAGCACTCAGCTATGTCGGCTGCAATGGGAGTTAGTGCTGTTGGTGCTCGTGCTTTTACTGCTACTTCATCGCAGGGTTTATTATATATGGCAGAAGGATTACATTATGCAAGTGGCGGTCGTTACCCTATTGTTATGATGAATGCAAACCGTTCATTGGCTTTGCCTTGGAGTATTTATGGCGACCAGCGCGATTCTTTATCTCTTCTTGATAGTGGTTGGATTCAGGTTTATGTTGAAGATGCTCAAGAAGCACTCGACATGATTATTCAAGCATATAAAATTGCCGAAAATAAAGATGTTTTAACGCCATTTATGATTAATCTTGACGGATTTGTATTAACTCATACTTATGAATTAGTAGATATTCCTGAACAAGAGAAAGTTGATGGTTTTTTACCTCCTTTTCAAACTCCAAACAAGATGTCGTTTGAAGAACCTAAAAATATGGCATTTAGCACAACTCCGGCAGATAATTTAGAATATAAATATCAACAAAACAGAGCAATGTTTAACTCTATTGATGTTATTAATGATGTTGATAAAGAATTTGGCGATAAGTTTGAAAGATATTATGGAGGTATGGTTCAGGAATATCGATGTGATGATGCAGAAGTTGTTATGCTTACTCTTGGCAGCATTACCGGTACTGTTAGAATAATTGTTGATAAGTTGCGTGATGAAGGAAAAAAAGTTGGTCTTTTGAAAATTAGGTATATGCGTCCTTTTCCTGAAAAGGAAATTATTAAACTTGCCAAAAATGTAAAAGCTGTTGGTATTGTCGAGAAAGATATTTCTTTTGGTTACGAGGGAACTGTTTTCACAAATGTTAATTCAGCTTTATCAAAATTAGAAAATGCTCCATTATCGCTTGATTTTTTATGTGGAATGGGTGGAAGAGACGTTTCAAAATCAGACATTTATAATATGTTTGTTAGTCTCTTTAAAGCTGTTGACGGAGAAAAACAAAAACGAGTTCAATTTATAAATATGGGGGTCGAAACAGATGAATAATACAGATATAAAAAGAATTACGCCAAAAAATATTACTGATAAAGAGTTTTTTTATGGTCATAAAGCATGTGCCGGTTGTGGCGGTAGCTTAGCTGTTCGATTAGCACTAAAAGTTCTTGGAGAGCGAACTTTCGCAGTTTTGCCTGCAGGATGTATGTCAGCAGTGGGTTTTATTTTTCCTCAAATGGCTTTTGTAAATAATGCAATAATTTCAACTTTCCCTGGATCTGCTTCAATGGCTTCGGGTGTTTCTGTTGGTGCAAAAGCATTAGGATTGAAGGATTATAAAACTGTGGTTTTTGCAGGTGACGGTGGTACTGCTGATATTGGGCTTCAAGCTCTTTCCGGTGCTATTGATAGAAACGAAGATATTATTTATGTATGTTACGATAATGAAGCATATATGAATACCGGTATTCAAAAAAGCGGTTTAACACCTTACGGAACAAAGACTACAACAACTCCTGCAGGGAAAAATATTCATGGTGCTAAGACTTTTAAAAAGAACTTGTTTGAAATTATGGCGGCGCATGAGATTGCTTATGCTGCTACTGCAAGTGTTGGATATCCTCAAGATTATATTGATAAAATTAACAAAGCAAAACATACAAAAGGAACTTCTTTTATTCATGTTTATGCTACTTGTCCTACAGGTTGGGGTATTCCAACCGAAATAGCAATTCAAATTGCAAAAGAAGCTGTTGACAGTGGACTGTTTTATCTTGCCGAATATCAAAATAGAGAATTTAAACTTAACAAAAATCCAAAATCATTTTTCTCTGCTAAAGATTATTTGTTAAAACAAGGAAGATTTAAACATTTAACCGACAATGATATTAATATTATTGAGCAACAAAGAGATGAGAAGTGGGAATATATGAGAACACATTGGAAATAAATTGAATATTTAATAATGTATTTTTAACTATCGGAATTTTGAAATTCCGATAGTTTTTTTTTGATGTTTTTGATATTTTAAGTAAGTTTAAAATGGAAAAAACAATTTGTAAGATTTTATTTTTTTATATTATTTTTTATTTGTAATTTAAAAAACGAAAAATAAACAAATATTGGAGGAGATAAATGTCAAATATTCTTATAAAGTACATGGAAGAAAGGTTTTATAAAAGTAAAAAATTAAAAGAACCTGTTAAAAAATGGGGTCCTATTATTACTATATCGAGAGAAGTAGGATGCCCTGCTGAAGAAATTTCCGATAAAATTATTAAATTTATACATCAATATAGTAAAGATCAATGGACTTGTATTAGTAAAGAGATATTAGAGAAATCGTCGACAGAATTAAATCTCCATCCTGACAAAATACAATATGTGTTTAAGGCAGAAAAGAAATCAATGTTTGAGGAAGTTCTTTCCGCATTTTTAAGTAAATATTATAAAAGTGATAAAAAAATAAGGAAAACAATAGCTAAAGTTATCAGTAATTATGCCGAAGATGGTAAAGTAGTTATTATTGGTAGGGGAGGTGTTGCTATTGCCAAAAATGTTGACGATTCTTTTCATATAAGATTACAGGGACCATTAAAATGGAAAGCTGATATTATTAGTAAACAAAAAAATATAACACTTTCCGAAGCTGAAGATTTTGTGAAGGATTTAGACAGTAAAAGAAAAAATTTAATAGAATCTTTTTGCAGTCAAAAATTTGAGGATATACTTTTTGATGCCACTTTTAATTGTGCCAAAATGACTACAGACGAAATTGCCGGAATAGCTTTTGATTTGTTGAAAATGAGAAGTTTTTGCGAAATAAGATAAATAAAATTATTTACATGCCTTATATTCCCATAAATATGGACTAGAAATTACATTTGTGGCAAAATCAAAATATTAATAATCTAAATATGAACATTGTATTTATTGGTGCAGGTAATCTTGCTACAAATTTATCTTTAACGTTAAAAAATGCCGGTTTTTCAATAGTGCAGATTTATAGCAGAACCGAGAAATCTGCAAAAGAATTAGCTCAAAAAATTGATTGTGATTATACAATTGATATCAATAATCTGAAAAAAGCCGATATTTATTTTTTTTCAGTTGGTGATAAAATAATTCCTAAATTACTTGAATGTAATAATTTTGAAAATAAATTTATTGTTCACACAGCAGGAAGTATAAGTATAGATGTTTTTAAAAATATAACTGATAATTACGGCGTTTTTTATCCGCTTCAAACTTTTTTTAAAGAAAGAATAGTCGATTTTAAAAACATTCCAATATGTATTGAAGCTAACAACTTAAAAAGTTTACAGCTGATAGAAAAGATTGCTAATGATGTTTCCAATGATGTACGTTTAATCAATTCTGACCAACGAAAAATTATTCATCTAGCAGCTGTTTTTGCTTGTAATTTTGTTAATCATTTATATTCTATTTCTGCCGATATTCTTAATAAAGGTAATATTCCTTTCGATATTTTAAAACCTTTAATTATTGAAACGGCTAATAAAATTATTGATAATGACCCTCAAAAAGTTCAAACAGGTCCGGCTGTGAGAAACGACGCTCAAATAATTGAGAAACATTTAAAAATGCTCGATGACGATAATTTGAAAAATATTTATCGACTTATTAGTGATGATATTTTTCGGATGATGAATAAATAGGATTTATTTATTTTTTATCAACGTGTCGCAGTGTTTTTCTATATTGTTTTTTTTACAAATCTATATTTTGTTGTTCTTTTATCTCCTGTTTTTTCTATAATTTTTTTATCTACTGCTTCTTTCAAATCTCTGCTTGCTGTTGCTGAAGATATTTCTTTAAATGTTCTAAGATAATCTTGCCTTGTAAAATAATAATAATCTACAATATCCATAAAATGTTCTATTCTGTCAATATTTGTTAAAGATACATTTTGAATTTTCAATAAATTTTCAAGAGTTTCTTTTACAATATCAAGCATGAATTCAATAAATACAGTAGATTTTCCCTGATTATCTGATTTTTCGAGTGCATTATAATAATCTTGCTGTCGTTCTTTAATTAAAGTTTCAATTGGAAGAAATTCAAATACAGGTGAATATTCTTTTAAAATTAGAGTTTGCCATAAACGTCCCATTCTACCATTACCGTCTAAAAATGGATGTATAAATTCAAATTCATAATGAAAAACACAACTCTTTAGTAATATTAAATCATCATCATTTTTCAAATAGTCAAGCAAATTTTTAATTAATGAAGGAACCATTTCGCATGGAGGAGCAATGTGTGTAATCGCTTCGCCTTTTACAATTCCTACAGACGTATTTCTTAAATGTCCGGGATTTTTAGTCAATCCATTCATTAATGTTGTATGCGCTTTGAATAATGAATGTAAATTTGAATTATCAAATTCATTTAATTTGCTATATACTTCTATAGCATTTTTT
>JAGLDO010000104.1 GCA_023145555.1 Bacteroidales bacterium | reverse complement strand
TCAACAATTCCCAGGTATCTTGGATAATATTATCCTCTTTAATCTCTTTTTTTATTATTCCGATTGAATCTACATAAAATAGATTTAATTCATCTTCAATGTACATATCCTCTTTTATATTCAACTCTACTACATTTTTATAAATCAAATTATTTACTATTAGTGTATCATGAATTGCTGTTATTTTTGCATTAGCTGTTGAATCTCCTATTTTATGACTTGATAAATAAACATATCCGCCCTCTGTTGAGCCATTAGATATTACATAGCCTACATATTGCTCAGAATATTCTCCAAAAATTTTACTTGAGTATTTTAGGTTAAAGGCTTGATATGTAGTTGTATATCCATTGTCCACGTTAAAGGGACCAATTGTATCTATATCTACTTCAATTAATTTAATACTATCAATTATATTAGTCATATTATTTTTATAAATCCAATATGATTCAACATCAAATAACATTGGATGCAAGCTCTCATTAATTTTGTAATAATGATTTCCTCCAGTTACTTCTTCAGATTTTTTACATGACATTAAAATTAAAGAGGATATTAATAATATTTGAAAAATTTGTTTTATTTTCATCTGTTTAAAATTTAAAGCCATTATTATTTTCTAATTACATATAAAATTAATTATTATAATCGAATTATCAAATAAATTATCTTTTCAAAATATAGTCTTAATTATAAAAAGAAATGACATATCTGGAAGATATGTCATTTCTGAAAATTTTTTAAATTTAGCCAATATTCAATATTTGATTTTTTATATTGTAGAGTATCCTAAACCTGCTCATTGTACATTTTTGTTCTTAAATCATTAATTTTATCATTAACAATATATTCATCGTAATTCATCAATTTATCAATAATACCATTAGGGGTAAGTTCAATAACTCTGTTACAAACCGAACGAATAAATTCATGATCGTGAGACGACATAAATACATTTCCGGGATATTTAATTAAATTATTGTTAAAAGCCTGAATAGATTCCAAATCAAGATGATTTGTTGGAGTATCAAGTATTAGTGCATTGGCATTTTCAAGCATCATTTTAGAAATCATGCAACGCATTTTTTCTCCACCAGATAAAACGTCGACACGTTTATAAATTTCGTCCCCTGAAAACAACATTTTACCTAAGCTTCCGCGAATAAAAAATTCAGTAGTGTCGTTAGAAAATTGACAAAGCCAGTCTGATAGTTTCATTGTGCTTTTAAAAAATTTTGAGTTATCTAAAGGCAAATAAGCAGATGTAATTGTTTGTCCCCATTGATATGTGCCTTCATCTGCCTTTCTATTATCTGAAATTATTTCAAAAAAAGCCGTTGTCGCTCTTGGGTCTTTTGACAAGAATATAATTTTATCGTCTCTGTTTGCAGTAAATTCTATATTATTAAACAGTATCTCGCCATCTATGCTTGCGCTTAAATCGCTCACATCTATAATTCGGTCTCCGGCTTTGCGTTCAGGTGTGAAAATTATGCCCGGGTATTTTCTGGTTGAAGCCTTAATATCTTCAATATTAAGTTTCTCAATCATTTTTTTTCGACTAGTTGTCTGTTTCGATTTGGCAACATTTGCACTAAAACGTGCAATAAATTCTTGAAGTTCTTTGCGTTTTTCAAGAGCTTTTTTGTTTTGCGTTTGTTGTTGCCTTAGTGCCAATTGACTGCTTTGATACCAAAAGCTGTAGTTTCCGGCAAACAGTTCTATCTTTCCAAAATCAATATCAACCGTATGTGTGCTTATGGCATCAAGAAAATGCCTGTCGTGAGAAACTACCAAAACAGTATGTTCAAAATTTGACAAATAATTTTCTAACCAAACAACGGTTTCGAGGTCGAGGTCATTAGTTGGCTCATCAAGCAGCAGATTATCAGGATTACCAAAAAGAGCCTGAGCAAGCAGCACCCTAACTTTTTCTCTACCGCTCATATCTTTCATTAAAGTGTTATGAAATTTTTCTTTAACACCCAATTCACTTAACAGATTTGCAGCATCACTTTCAGCGTTCCAACCATTTATGTCGGCAAATTCTTCTTCTAATTCTGCTGCTTTTATTCCATCTTTATCAGAAAAATTGGGTTTTGCATATAAAGCATCTTTTTTTTGCATTATATCCCATAATTGTGAGTGCCCTCTAATAACTGTATTAAGCACGGTATAGTCGTCAAAAGCAAAGTGGTCCTGACTTAAAACAGAAAGTCTCTCACCGTGATTCATTTTAATATTCCCTGATGTTGTTTCAATCTCTCTCGAAATTGCTTTTAGAAATGTTGATTTTCCTGCTCCGTTTGCTCCAATAATTCCATAGCAGTTGCCTGCTGTAAATTTCAAATTTACGTCCTGAAACAATACTCTCTTGCCAAATTGAATTTTTACGTCTGATACTGTAATCATTAATTATATTATTTATGCTTTGTTAAATTATAAAAAAAGAGTGCAAAGGTATACATAATATTGCATTTATTTCAGAAACATTAAGCAAAGAAAGTTTATTTGATTTCAGCTCGCACAATAAGCTTCGTTTGTGCTTTTTTTTAGATTATAATAGATGCAATTCTAAATATTGTTAATAATTTAGTATGAATATTCTAACTACGAGTCTACTCCGAAAAGTTTAAATTTTAAATTACCGAGACCTGACATGTTTTCTATTATTCAGATTATTACTAATTTAATCACACTGTTTTTTATTGCTACAAACATGTCAGGTCTTTTCAGAGGAGTCTCAATATTACGTTTTTCTATTTTGTGTTAACAAATGAGTTTGTTAGGGGTATTATTTTAAGTAGTTTATTCTTTCTGACATATTTTTCGGTTGTCTGTATCCATTAACTCTATGTTCTGCAAAAGTTTTTTTCTGTCGATTATTTTAATTTGTTTATTCTTTATTTCAATTATAGAATCGTTTTTTAGCTCAAGTAGATTTTTTGTTAGAACAGGTCTTGTAATACCAAATAATGTAGCCAGTTCTTTATGGGTTTTCCCTAACCTAAAACTAGCTTTGTCTGCATTTTCTTTTTCTAAATCAAGTAGGTAATTTGCAAGTTTTATTTTTACTGATTTAATCATTAGAAACTTAATCTTCTCTGCCAAAATAACAAATCGATTAGAAGTTATATTTAAATAATTATCTAAAATTCTTTTGTTTTTACTTAAAAGATTAAGAAAATCATTTTTGTAAATTACCAGAATCTTGGCATTTGTTTGTGCTATAATATTTATCAGTAGTTTGTTTTTGTTTGCAAATAAAAAACCCTCGGCAAAGGTGTCGGGAGCATGAATTTCGCTAACAACAATATTTTTTCCATTATAATTAAACATTTCACCTCTAGTGCTTCCTTCAATTAAAAGATATAAATTTTCACAGTTAGCTCCGCTACAGGCTATAAAATCTTCAGGATTATAAGAACGGATTTGATAATGAGTTGTATTTAAAAGTTGCATTATCTCAGATGTTCTTAATCCTTCAAAAACAGGTGTTTTAGATATATTCTCAAACATTTTTTATTTCAAAGATAAGAAAAATATTACAAATGTAATCAAAGTTACATTTTGTTAAGGTTTGATTCTGTATTTTTGAGCAAACATTACATATTGACAAATATATATTTAATATTAATTATGAAAAAAGACTGGATTAAAAACAAAGAAAAATTTATTGATTTTGATGTAAGATTATTAAAAGGTAATTTTTTATTGGCAATATTAAAGAAAGCAAAAAGTCTTTCTCTTGGTGAAGGAATAAAAATTATACAAAATTTTGAGCCTATTCCTTTATATTCTACAATGAAAAATATTGGTTTTGAGTATGAATCTGAAAAGCAAGAGGATGGTACTTATGAGGTATATTTTTATAGAGTAGATATAAAAGAAGCCAATGAAATTGAACTTCCTTTAAAACCAATAGTAATACCCAGATACGCTGATGTTGACAAAGAAATTGCAAATCTCACAGTAAATTTTTGGGATAATATCTGGAATAAAGAGAATCCGGCAATTGAACTAAAAACAAAATTGTTATTATCAATGTCAAATGCAGTAGGTTTGGGAAGAACAAAACAAGCCACGCGTGAACTTATTAAAGCTTATTATTTAGGTGTAAGAGTAGAACAATTTGACGAATTATTTTCTTTGTTTATTTGGAATCAGGGAATTGGGCATTTTTCATCTGAAATAGCACAATCGCCCTTTTTTAAAGCCTATCTTCTTATTAAAAATTTAGAAAAAAACGGTGAAAGCAGAAAAGATATTATGGCTGCTGTTACCGAAAAATTTGGCGAAAAAAATAAAGATGCCGGATTTAATTCATCAAAATTTTAAATCGAACTCAGGTTAGTAGATTTTTAATAAAAGCAAAGATGTCTTTTATTTTTTTCTCACTGATAATTATTCCATCATATCAATATCCATAAATTTACAAGCAATTTGCAATAATTTTTTGTAATCGCCGGGGAAAATGAGGTGATGATTTCCAAGCGGTCTGTTTTTAAGCAGATTAACTTCATTTTTTGTTAGTTTAACTTCAATCTGTGTTCGGCAGGCTGTATTCGACTTCGGTCGTCCTGTTATGTTTGCGGTAGCAATAAAAGCTTTGCTTAGATGTTTGTCAAAACGAAAAATTGTAATTAAATCATTTTTAAAATTTCCTTGAATAGCAGTACCTACACCTGTTTCGAAGTGTGTTTTTACAGTAAACTCAGAAAGCAAACTTGGAGCAATTGTGCAATGTGAGAACATACAAATCTCATTGGTAATTTTGTTTGTGTTGGCAATCCAGGGAATAATTCCTGTCAGTTCTTTGCAGAGCATCATTCCGGAAATTGCAGTAAGATCGCCTTCGCAACCTGCAGGAATCCCATCGTTATTGAATTTTGCCAGAGGTAAACATGCTGTAACACTATCTTTTTTTACCATTGGAAAACATTCAACAGTGATAGCATCCAGATTTTTATTTTTAATGGTTTGCTTCAATAATTCATAAACTTGTCCTGTTTTTGTAAGGTCAACATTCGTTTTGTATGAAAAAGTCTTGATAAATGAATCGGATGTTTTGAATTTAGAAAAATGAGCCAATTTATTCCATGGAATTTCAATAAGTTTAATTCCTAATTTCTCTTCAAGTTTTTCTGAAGAAATTTCTGAAGAAATAAGCCAATCAGAAATTTGTCCTATCAAGCCGAGCTTTTTCTCTTTCAGACTGTTCAATGCTTTTTTTACGGTAAAGAAGTCGTTTATAATTGCTTTAGTTACGTCTTCTTCTTCATCTAAAAGTATAGCAGGGATATTCATCTCGTTTAGATATGCTTTAACTTCGGTTGCAGAAGAATAAGCATTGTCGTGTTGTGAACCGATAAGTAAGTAAAAATGGCCGGGGGAAACCTGTTTTATTGCAGCACGCTCAGTTCCTCCGGTAAGGAAAAAAAGAACATCAGGATTGTTTTCAGTGAACAAATAATTTTCAGGTGCGATTAGTTTTTCAATGCGCTTAGCAGAACTCTCAACAAGAGCTTCGGGTGAGTCTTGAACAGCAAGACATTTTATTTTTAATTTTGTCATGGATATGTCTAATTTTATTGTGTTTTTTAGGCATGCAATTATCGGCGGTCTGCCTATAAATCAATGTGTTTAATTAAAAATTTATCAAAAATCTATTTTTTTTTGCTTGCTTTCTAAATTTAAAGTTAGTTATTATTGAAAAGAGACACAGCTCAAATTATTTTTTGCCTGATGAACCGGCAAATACCGCCTACTCGATTATCTACTGTTTTTTATTTTTTTTTCTATATATTTTGAGTTCATAATTCTAAGTAAACCCATATAATTTAATTTAAACTCGACAAGGTCTCCAACTTTGTATTTTTTCTTGTTTTCGTCAAGGTCAACTACTATCATATCTGAACTTGCACCGGCAAATTTTAAACTTTTATCCACAAATTCAAGGTGGTCTGTTTCAGCATCAAGAAGGCCTAAGTCAATAATTGCCCTGTTTGAAGTTTCACCGATATTTTCTTGATCAAATTTAAATTTTTCACCCTCAACATTTGTTCCCATTTCTCCAATTGGAACCGTCTGTTTTTCTGTTAGTTCAATAATTTCAGAATAGAGCCGAAATACATCAGATTGCATTTTCTTAAATTTTGTATTGTTATAAACATCTGTTCCAAGAAATAATGTCTCACCTACTCTGAAATGATTAATTCCTTTTGGTAAAAGATTTTGAAAAATTAAAGGAATAGTTACAGAAGAGCCTCCTGAAACATACGGGATTTGTTTGTTAAATTTCGCCTCAATTAACTGTTCGTATAAACTTAATTGAATTAATTTATCGTGATTGGGTAAGACGCCATACAAACAGGTTAAATTAGAGCCAATCCCCACAACACTAATGTTTTCTAATTTAAAAACATTTTTGTAGAAATCTATAAAGTCTTCACCTAACACCCCTTCTCTAAGTTCACCAAGCTCAATCATTATAATTATTTTGTGCGTTTTATTTTGTTTTTTGGCTTCTTTCGATAAAAGTTTAATTGTTTCTATTTCCGTATTCATACTAATATCAGCGTATTTAACGACACCTGATACTGAGCGTTTTGCAGGTGGTTTGATATAAATTGTTTCTATATCAGGATTAAGCGCTTTAATTGCTTTTAAATTTGACACACGAGAGTCGCATATTTGTTTAATGTCAAATTTTAGCAGTTCTGTTAAGAATATTTTATTACCACTCAACATTTTTGAAACGATAGACCATTCAATACCATTCTTTTTAAAAAGAATATTGAGATAGTTAAAATTTGATTTTAATTTCTTTGTATCTAATGTTATAAATGCCATAATTTTATTTTTTTGATATTGATTGAATTAGTAAAAAGGTTAATAATGAAATGCTTATGCCAAAGAAATTTGCATCCAACCCCAAAGGCAGGTTACGTTTAGTTAAAATTAGAATTAATGTGGTTCCTCCGCCCAAAAGCATAGAATATAGCGCAGCTTTTGGAGATGGATTTTTTAAAAACAAAGCACCCAAGACGGGTACAAATAATCCCGAAACCATAAAGGCATAGGAATATAACATTAAGCTTAAAACGTTTTGCATCATGGTAGCCAGAATGATAGCCAGAATACCTATAACTAATGTTGCAATTTGTGAATATCTAATACTGCTTTTGTTTTGACTTTTTGTAAACCCCGTTATGTCCGTCACAAAATTACCTGATGCTGCCATTAGACAACTATCAGCTGTTGACATAATGGCCGAAAAATAGGAAGACATGAGCAACCCCATCAATCCAACCGGAAAAATATGTGTCAACAACAAAGGTAGCCCAATCTCTTCATCAATCGGGCTGCCTGGAGCATAACCAAAGTTAGTAAACATTCCCTGATCAAAAGCAACTTTTCCCAAAAGGCCTAATGTTACCCCCATAAACGCCATGATGGGCCATTCAAATAAGCCTGCTAAAAACCATGCCCGTTTTGCTGTTTTCTCATTTTTAGAAGCATAAATTCTCTGGTACAATGTCATGCCTACAAACCAAATGGGGACAATGGTAATTAGCCAATTAAAAAATTGAACAAAACTGATGTTGTTTAGGCTCAGAAAATGATTGGGCAAAGAATGATTTATCGCCTCCCAGCCACCAACTTTATAATAACCCAGTGGAATTCCTATTAAAATCAGACCAACCATAAGAATTATCCATTGGATAGTATCAGTGTATATGACAGCCTTCATTCCACCCAAAGAAGTATATCCTATAACCACTAAACCCATTATTAATACCGCGTCTGTAATGGTTACGGAAGGGAAAGTAGCAGATGCTAACTTTGCACCAGCCAATATTTGAGAACTTGTAAATCCGATGTAGCCTATCAATGAAATAATCCCTGCTAAAACAGCTACCTTGCCATTGTAATAATAGTTGAGCACTTCCGGAAAACTTAAAAAGTTGTGTTTTTTAGCTAACGGATAAATTTTAGGTATTAATACTACGGCACTAATCCAGGCGCCAATGATACCTGTAAAAAGCATCCAACTACCCGATAAACCGATTAAAAAACCTAAGCCACCAAGTCCTATTGAAAAACCACCACCAACATCAGTTGCAACTACCGACAATCCTATATGCACAGATGTCATTTCGCGACTTCCCACATAATAATCGTCTTGTGATTTATTACGTTTCAGAAAATAAATGCCCACTCCAAGCATAGAAAGCATGTAAAGTGCAAATATCAAAATGTCGAGAAAATGAATATGCATACTACTATTTTTTCAACCGCATTTCAATATACTTACTGCTAAAACCTACTTTTTCATATAAAAACCTCGCAGGGTTTTCGGGTTCAACGTGTAATGCAATGTTGCCTTTTGCCAATTCAATGGTTTGTTGCATTAATGATTTGCCAATTCCTTCACCCCTGTGATTTTTATGCGTTGCGATATAAACTAAGATGTTTTCCGGTATATAATCTTTCATTCCTGTTTGATTAACGACGACTACACCAGAAATTTCATTTTCTAAATATGACACCAAAAGAAATCCACCAAAAGAAGGTGTTTCTTCCAATGCGTAATCAACTGCTTTTTCAATATCTGATTTCGGGTCTCCATATTCTTGCAAGTTGTCGAATAAAAAATCAATTAGCTTGTCTTTCTCTTTTAAATTTGGTTTGTCCGTTATATTAAATACTTTTGTTTGAAACATAAAAATTATTTCCTTTCTAAATTAATACTATTGTAGTCTATTATAGCAAAATTTTAGATATAAACAAAATTTTTCTAAAATGGTAGCTAACGGAAGTCTGTCTAAAAATTAACGTATTTAATTAATAATCTATCGAAGATAAGTTTTTTTTGTCTGCTTTCTAACAAAAATCGATTACTGGTTTTAAATCATGAGATTACTCCAAAACAGCTGACAATGAAAAGTTCATAAAGTTTGTAAAGTTATAATTCGAGAAAAACCTGACAAGTGTCAATAAGATAAGTACAGCTCAAAATTTCTTTTGTCTAATGAACTGCCGTATACGAGACCCGTACGTACGGTGGTACTTCGGCTATCGCTCAGCAAATCTGTGAGAGGTGCACCGGCGGTCATTTGACCGTCAGCCGCCTACTTGATTATGCATTGATTTTTTACGGTTTAACCGGTTTATCTAAATATGTTCTAATTGTTATATAATGTAAAGCTACAAATAATCTTACTTTCTCATTGCTAAAGTCTAACTTTGAATGTATATTTTGAAAGCCACCAACAATAGTTGGAGGAATTGCCCCAGCAGCTAAAATAGATTCCTTATATTCAATTAATTCTGGATAATCACCACAGAGATAATTTAAAAGTTCAATGTACTTACCATTTATATTCGGAAGTAAGTAAAAACCAACAGTATCACCAGTTTCATGGTCTGTTTCAAATTCAACATTCCAAAATTCTTCAAACACATCATTTTTCTTTAATGTTTTTATAAACTGGTCATTCTCGATTCTATTAACTTTTAACTTATTCCAAAATTCTTCATATGAATTATTATATCTCAAGTTTTCACAATATCTATGATAAGCTGAGTCAATATCTGATATTCCAGTCGCTTCATTTATAAAATTGTCAAAGTAAATCAGAATTTCACTCATTGAATTTATTTCTCTTTCAGTAAAAATTTCTTTAACTTTTAAAATATCAGAGAGTTTATTACTATCATAATATTGACAACTTGACAAACCGATAAAAACTATAATTGAATAAAGGATTGCTTTTTTCATATGTAAATTACTTTCAGTATTTTCCAGTAAAAAATTTATGCATAATATCTTAATAAGACACACTATCGCGTCTTATTTCCATTATACATATAATAGTCAAATCCAAAGTTAGCAAAAAAAAATAAAAAAGATATAAATTGAGATTGTGATTTTTTGAAAAGGTGTTAGTTAGCAGTAAAAAAATTACAGACAAGATATCTGCGTTAGTCCGGATTGTTGCTAGTCTTTGTGAATGGTAAGGTAAAGTAAAATAGCAATTACTTTATTGCTAAATTTTTTTAATCTTGTCTTCTCTATAATATTTTCTTTATATTTCATTTTATTGTTGATAATCAATAGCTTCTATTTTCATATTTGTGTTGCCTTTAGGTGTTTGGAGTGTAAATTTATCACCTGTTTTTTTATTTCGTAGAATTTTTGCAATAGGGGATAAAAAAGAAACTTTGTTTTGGGAAACATTGGCTTCATCTACACCCACTATTTGATATTGAAATTTGCAATTTTCTTCTTCTTTGTATAGAGATATTGTTGCTCCAAAGCGAACCTCATTTTGAGTTTGATTTGCTAAATCGACTATTTTAGCTGAGTTTATTCGGTCCTCGAGTAAACGCAACTTGGCTGTAATATAATTTATTTGAACACGATTGTTCTCGGTAGATTGTTCTTTTAATATTTGTCGTTCATCTACCAACGAATTTTGTTCCTTTTTCAACTCTTCAAAACCATTTGGAGTAACATAATTTGCAACTCCATTAGGCAAATGTGCTCTTGGTGGCACCAAAGGTATTTCCTCTTGGTCGCCTTCTTTTACAAATCCTCTACTCATAAAAAGTTTTTTTTGTTGTTTTTTATGTTTGCCAACAATTTTATAACCGGTCAATTCGGTTTATATCCACTATAGTAATAAAATTTTTGTCGTTAAAAAAGCGACATTTATTTTAAAGCTGTAGTTAGAATTGGTTTTTTGTTATAACAAGGGTGTAGCAAAAAATGGTCTATTTTTGATACATTTTTTTATTGCTAGTGTAAATTTATGTATTTTGTGTGAGTTCACCAATAAATTGTTGGTTTTTATTCCGATTGCAGCTCAAAAAAAATGTTAAGCTTGAGTAATTTCTGCATCTTTAATTTTTCTGCCCACAGAACGATTTTTATTGCATAAGCAAAGAAATCGACTATAAACACTACGTTAAAAAGAACAGAGTATAGTCTTATTCTAAATCTTTTTTTATTTCTCCTTTTGCTTTTCTTATAGCTATTTCATCAGCGACAGCTTTTGCAACACAAGTTTTGTTAACAGGGTTAAAATATGTTCCTAATGATTTTGCTAAAACTATAGCAACAGGAATTCCTAAAATAGAAATGAAAAGTCCTGCAATTTGGAATAAAGTTACTACTGACAAAATTAATCCAATAGGGAAATAAATTATGCGAACAAATATTCCAAAAGTTTTCCATAAAGCGTTTTGTTCTTTGCCTAATTCATTTTTGCTAACCATTGCTTTTGAAAATGGCGTTAGTAAAAATTTCGATAACTGAATAAGTCCCAATCCAATTGGAGCTCCAATTATTGTTATTACTAATAATCCGCCTAATAGAAATGTTGCTAATGCAGATAAAAATCCTAAAAATGGCACATGCCATAAAATGTTTCCTAAAGTTTTCATGCTTTTTTTTATTGTAAAACTATTTTTTGTTCAATTTTTTGTTGCTTTCCGGTCTTCACATTTTTTTTGCTGTTTATTTATGCTATAAGTATTTTTTGTCAAGCTTATTATACAAATATAAAAATTAAAATGATTAAAGCAAGATTGAATCCACTCCAAAAAGCCGCTAAGCGGTTAACTT
>JAGLDO010000103.1 GCA_023145555.1 Bacteroidales bacterium | reverse complement strand
TGTAAAAAAAATTATATTGATGTAAAATAATATGAAAAACAAATCATTTTTTGAGGCACAGTTTATATTTTATCGAATAACAATAAAAAAATATTTATCTTTGTTAATAATATTTTTATTTCAGAATAAATTTTAGTTAATTCACAAAAAAATAAACAATAAAACATGAGTAATTTTAAAGAAGACCTGAGAAAAATTAAGGCTTTTGTTTTTGATTTTGATGGAGTGTTTACCGATGGCAGTTTATATATTTTCCCCGATGGCGAGCAGGTTCGTTCAATGAATATTAAAGATGGTTATGCTGTTCAGTTTGCAATAAAAAAAGATTTTCCTATTGCAATAATATCAGGCGCAAGCTGTGGTTTTGTTGCTTCCCGATTTAAAGGTTTGGGAGTTAATGATATTTATTTACATTCTCGAAATAAGATGAATGATTTAAACGATTTTATTGCAAAAAGAAAACTTAACCCTGATAACATTTTATATATGGGCGACGATTTACCCGACTATGAAGTAATGAAACATGTTGGAGTAGCAACTTGTCCTGCTGATGCAGCTATTGAAATTAAATCAATATCAAAATACATCTCAAATTATGATGGCGGAAAAGGGTGTGTGCGCGATGTGATTGAACAGGTTTTAAGAGCACAAAAAAAATGGAACGATGTTGATGCATTTAATTGGTAAGATTAGTTTTTAATGTGTAAAGTTGAAAGTAAAAAGGTTTAATTGGGATTAATTTTCCTACCTTTACTTGTCTTTTAACCGTTTCGTAATTTTATTAATATAAATGGTTTCGAATAAAAATTATTGGTAATTAATAAGTTGTTTTGATATGATGAAATATTTGAAATTAATCCGTTTACCTAATTTGCTGATTGTTGCTTTGGTTATGTATTCAATGCGATTATGCATAATTCAACCTTTATTGCAATTTAAATACAGCAGAATATTTGATTATTCTTTCACTCTTCAGTTTAGCAGTTTTTACTTTTTTTTATTTGTTTTATCAATAGTTTTTCTTGCGGCAGCAGGGTATGTAATAAATGATTATTTCGACCGCCGAATAGATTTAATTAATCGCCCGGATAGTGTTGTAGTCGGGAAATCAGTCGACCGTCGTTATGCAATGGTGATTCATACCACATTAAATTTTGCTGCTATTGCAATTGGCGTTTACTTGTCTGTTAAAACACATATCTATATAGTTGCTTTAGAATATTTTGTAATTACCGGTCTCTTTTGGTTTTACTCTACTACTTATAAGCGACAATTTTTAGTTGGGAACATATTAGTTTCATTAATGACTGCGGTTGCTCCTTTACAAGTAGTGCTTTTCGATATTGCTCTGTTAAACAGACACTATGCTCAGATTCTGCATCAATATAATACGAATTTTTATCTCATCCTGAATTGGATTTTATGTTTTGCTTTTTTTGCTTTTATTACAAATTTAATTCGCGAAATTGTAAAAGATTGTGAAGATTATGATGGCGATAAGAGTTACAAACGAAAAACTGTTCCTATTGTGTGGGGAAGAAAAATTGCAAAAATAATTGTTGTTGTATTGTCTTTAATCACAGCTGCTGCATTAATTTATGTATATATTAAATATCTGAACGATACTATTACTTTTTGGTACTTTTTAATAACTCTAATCATTCCTTTGTTTTATATTAATTTTAGAACCATTAAGGCAAAAAACAAAAAAGATTACCATTTTATTAGTCAATTTCTGAAATTGATTATGTTTGCAGGTGTGATGTATTCATTTGTTGCTCGATATATAATGATGAATTTGTAACTTTACAAACTTTCAACTTTATAAACTTTTAACTAAGCAAATTAATGTTTTTAAAAAATTTAGAAAAATATAAAATTATCTTGGCATCAAAATCACCACGACGACAAAATTTGTTAAAAGAATTAGGTATCGATTTTGAAATTGTTGAAAATAATAATGTCGAAGAAATCTATCCCGAAGACCTAACGAAACATGATATTCCGGTTTTTTTGGCTGAGAAAAAAGCTCAAGGCTTGATTGGTAAAATTACTGATAATGAGTTAATCATAACTTCCGATACAATAGTTTTGCTTGACAATGAAGTTATTGAAAAACCAAGAGATTATAATCATGCCGTAAAAATGCTCAATAAATTATCGGGAAATAAACATACCGTAGTTTCTGGTGTTTGCATTTCAACAAAACAAAAACAAGTTTCTTTTTCTGCTGATACAGATGTGTATTTTAATAGCTTGACTGATGATGAAATAAAATATTATTTAGATAATTATAAACCTTTCGATAAAGCAGGGGCTTATGGTATTCAGGAATGGATCGGATTTATTGGAGTTGAGAAAATTGAAGGCTCGTATTTTAACGTAATGGGTTTGCCAATTCACAGATTATACGAAGAATTGAAAAAGTTTTAAGATTTATAGTAATTGCTTCTCCACTCTGCTCTTTCGGATTTGTAATC
>JAGLDO010000102.1 GCA_023145555.1 Bacteroidales bacterium | reverse complement strand
TATACAGCTTGTTAATTTGGGATTACAAATCCTGAACAGCAGTGTGTTTTGGAGTAGTCTCAGATTTGGAAAATTTATATTGGTATAAAATTAGTCAATATAAAAGTTTAACAAAAAAAACAATTTAACAGTTTAATAATTAATAAAAAACAACTATGTTCAAAAAAATTACATTTTTAGTTTTAATAGCATTATTTGCTAACATATTGAAGGTTAATGCCGACGAAGGTATGTGGATACCTCTTTTGCTTAAGAAATATAATTATATCGAAATGCAGAAGAAAGGTTTTAAATTAACTGCCGAAGATGTTTACAGTGTTAATCAAGCTTGTTTAAAAGATGCAATTGTAGGTCTCGGAAATATTAATAGACCTTTTCGTCATTTTTGTACAGGAGAGTTAATCTCCGACCAGGGTTTATTTATCACTAATCATCATTGTGGATTTGGTTATATTCAGTCGCACAGCTCAGTTGAACACGATTATTTAACCGATGGTTTTTGGGCAAAATCGAAAGAAGAAGAGTTGACAAACGAAGGTTTAACAGTTTCTTTTTTAGTTAGAATTGAAGATGTTACCGAAAAAGTTTTAGCAAATGTAACCGATACAATGAACGAAACACAACGATTCGATAGTATAAATAGTGCAATGGCTGCTATTGAGAAAAAAGCCGTTGAAGGAACTCATTATATGGCGAAAATAAAACCTTATTTTTCAGGCAATCAGTATTTTATGTCTGTTTATGAAGTATTTAAAGATGTGCGTTTAGTTGGAGCTCCTCCATCAGCAATTGGTAAGTTTGGCGGCGACACCGATAACTGGATGTGGCCTCGTCATACCGGCGATTTTTCAATGTTCCGAATTTATGCCGATAAAGATAATAAACCTGCTGAATATTCAGCTGACAATGTTCCTTATAAACCCAAAAAGCATTTGCCTATTTCGTTGAAAGGAGTTAAAAAAGGTGATTTTACACTGATTTTTGGATACCCGGGAACAACAAATGAATACCTTACTTCTTATGCTGTTAATTTGATTTCTAAAATTGAAAATCCTGCTCAGATAGATTTGCGAAAAAAACGTTTGGAGATTATGTCTGCTGATATGAACGACAATCCTGAAGTTCGTATTAAATATGCATCAAAATATGCAAGTGTAGCAAATTATTGGAAAAAATGGATTGGCGAAAATCGCGGATTACAAAAATTAAATGCAATAGAGAAAAAGCAAGAGTTAGAAAAGCAATTTAATATTTGGGCAAATTCAAACGATGAACTCAAAAAAGATTATGCTCACCTGCTTCCTGAGTATAAAAAATTATATGAAGAAATAACACCATATAGCTTAGCTCTCGATTATGTATTCGAAGCAGCTTTTTCAATTGAGATTGTTGGTTTGGCTTATAATTTCCATAGCCTAGAAAGAATTACCAAAGAAACATCTCAAGAAGATGTGGAGAAAACTATTGCCAATTTGAAAACACAAATGAGGAGATTCTTTAAAGATTATAATTTATCAACCGATAAAAAAATTTTTAATGCTATGCTAAAAGCATATAACGATAATATGCAGGACAAATTTAAACCGGAAATCTATAAAGAGATAAACTCAAAATATAAAAATGATTATAATAAATATGCAGACTATGTTTATTCAAAATCTTTCTTGGCAGATTCTAATAAAATTGTAACTTTTTTAGATAAATATTCATACAAGTCAAACAAAAAATTGAAAAAAGATCCGGCTTATAAGCTGTTTTTAAGTATTTACGGTACTTATCGAAATAATATTTATCCTAATTATAAAGAAGTGAATAATAGAATTAAACGCTTAAAACGTTTTTATGTTCAGGGATTACAACTTATGCAAAGCGACAAAGTCTTTTCCCCTGATGCTAATTCAACCATGCGTATAGCTTATGGTGTTGTTGATGATTATTACCCACGTGATGCAGTTCATTATAATTATTTTACAACCTTAAAAGGAATAATGGAAAAAGACGATCCTGATGTCTATGATTATAAAGTGCCTGAGAAACTTAAAGAATTGTATCGTAATAAAGATTATGGACAATATGCTCAAAATGATACAATGCACATATGTTTTACAGCTTCGAATCACACTACAGGAGGTAATTCAGGAAGTCCTGTTATTAATTCCGAAGGACAACTTATAGGGATAAATTTTGATCGTAATTGGGAAGGAACAATGAGTGACATTATGTATGACCCTGACCAATGCAGAAATATTTCACTTGATATTCGCTATGCTTTATTCCTTATTGATAAGTTTGCCGGAGCAACAAACCTGATTGACGAAATGACTTTGGTGAAAGAATAAAGTTAATATTAATCGGTATTTGTAAATTAATTAATTTAACAATTTAATTAACATATAGCACGGACGTATTGTCCGTGCTTTTTTTTTAATAATTCACCAAAATTTTTGAGTTCTGCAATTAAAGTAATAATACCAAAATCTTTTAACATTTTTCATTAGTTCACTCAAAATTTGTAAATTTA
>JAGLDO010000101.1 GCA_023145555.1 Bacteroidales bacterium | reverse complement strand
TTTGAAAAGTTTTGTTTTTTGATTCAATTAACTAGTCCAATTAACCAGACCTGACAGGTCTCTGAAACCTCTCAGGTCTATTTGTTAAAAAAATATTCCCGAATAATTTAATAATAACAAAAAGCCAAGACTTAAAACTAATTATAAGGATCAACATCAATAACAATATTCAGACTTTTATAATTGTCGATTGTGTTAATTTTTCCGACTGATTTTGAAATTATTTGTTTTGTCTGATTTATTGATTTTGTTTTTTCTATCTTGATTAAAATAGTTTTTAGATAAAATAATTGAATTTTACTAATAATAGGCGATTGTGGACCAACAACTCTATGTCCGAAAATACGTTTTAGCTCATCGGCAAGTTTTTGCGAAGCCTTATTTAAGGTGTCTGCGTTTTTATGTTTTACAGTAATTTTAATTATCCTTGTATATGGCGGATACCTGAATTGTTTTCTGTCAATTAACTCAGAATCAAACATTTTTTCATAATCGCTGTCAATAACATTGTTAATTATTTTGTGATTAGGGTTTGTGGTTTGAATAATTACTCTGCCTCTTTTATTTTTTCTGCCCGCTCTGCCACTCACCTGCGACATTAGTTGGTAACTACGCTCAAAAGCCCTAAAGTCGGGATAATAAAGCATATTGTCTGCATTTAAAATACCCACTACACTAACATTGTCAAAATCCAATCCTTTTGAAATCATTTGAGTACCAATAAGAATATCAATATTGTGATTTTCAAAGTTTTGAATAATTTTTTGATAAGCATTTTTTGAGCGCGTTGTGTCTAAATCCATGCGGGCGATTTTGGCATCGGGAAAAAATATTGACATTTCATCTTCAATTTTTTCGGTTCCAAAGCCTTTGGTTTGCATTGTTGAGCTGCCACATGCTTCACAGGTGTTGGTGATTTTTGTTGTGAACCCACAGTAATGACACACAAGATTATTTGAATGTTTATGATATGTTAAGCTCACATCACAGTTTTTGCAAATAGGGATCCATCCGCATGTTTCACATTGCAGATATGGTGAAAAACCCCGGCGGTTTTGAAATAAAATTATTTGCTCGTTATTTTCTAAAGCCTGTTGAATGTTATCTAAAAGCATTGGTGTGAAAATTGATTTCATCTGTTTTTTTAGAGTTGCTTTATGAATGTCGGCAACAATAATTTCAGGCATCTCAATATCTTTATATCTGTGTTTTAATTCAACAAAAGCAAACTTGTTGTTTTTGGTATTATAAAAAGTCTCAATTGAGGGAGTGGCTGTTCCGAGAAGAGTTTTTGCATTATGTAGTTTTGCAAGAATAATAGCTGCATCGCGTGCATTATACCTTGGAGCCGGGTCAAATTGTTTGTATGTGTTTTCGTGTTCTTCGTCAATAATTATTAACCCTAAATTGCTGAAAGGAAGAAAAATAGATGACCTCACACCTAATATAATATCGTATTTATTTTCTTTATTTGTATTTAATATACTATTCCATATTTCAACCCTCTCAAAATCGTTAAATTTTGAATGATAAACACCGATTTTTTCACCAAAGACTTTTTTTAGTCTGTTAATTATTTGTGTTGTGAGAGCAATTTCGGGCAATAAATATAAAACCTGTCTGCCTGCTTTTATTGTTTCGTTAATGAGATGAATATAAATTTCGGTCTTGCCACTCGAGGTAACTCCTTGAAGCAAAACAACATCTTTAGTCTCAAAATTTTCTTTTATTTCTTTTAATGCTTTTTGTTGATGTGTGTTTAATGAATTTTTTTTAGAAGTTGCTTTATCTGAATTAATTATTCTGCTGACTTCTTTTTCGTGTTCGGCAATAATATTTTTTTTAATTAATGATGAATAAGTTTGTTGTGCTGCATTTGAGGTTTTTAACAAGTCTGTCTTTTTTACTTCTGCCAGAGCATCTGCTTGAAAAAATTTTGATATTTTGATATAAGCCATTAAAAGGTCTAATTGCTTTGGTGCTTTGTTAAGATTATCAAAAACTCCGTTAAGCTTCTCATTAGTAATTTCAGGGTTTAGACTTACAAATTTCTCCAATTTTGGTTTGTAAGAATCTTTAAGTTTTTCTTCAACAAAAATAGCTTTTTTGTCGAGCAATGATTTAATTATCGGGAGTGAGTTTTTTCTGTCTGTTAAGGCATTGGTTTCTTTAATAGTGAGAACATTTTTATTTTCGAGAGCATTAAAAATTAGTTCTTCGGTATCTGAAAAGCATGAAAAATCTGAAAAATTCAGGTTGGGCAATATTTTGGTTTCACTTTCGAGTTTAAGACCGGAGGGCAAAGCGGCTTTATAAACTTCACCAAGTGAACACATATAATATTCTGAAATCCATTGCCAGAATTTAAATTGAATATCATTAATTATAGCTTCATTATCGAGAACAGAAATTATATCTTTGGTTTTATATAAAGTAGGTTTATTTGTATGAATATTTTTAACAAGAGCTGAATAAATTTTCTTTTTGCCAAATTGCACAACAACTCTTTTGCCCGGCTTTGTTTCGTTTATTAAATTTTGAGGGATATGATAAGTAAATAGTTGAGGTATTGGAATGGGAAGAATAACATCAGCAAAAAAAGACTTGTCAGACATATAAAAAAATTAACAGAGAGATTTTAATTTAAGAACTCGTGACTTTAATGTTTTTATAAAGATAACTATTAACTATTAATTATTAGTTGTTAATTGTTAATTGTTGAGTCCACTCAGAAAACTAAAATTACCAATTTATAGCCGCTTAGCGGCTTTTCAATATTTAATTGTTCTATTGTTTAATTGTTGAAATACAAATAATATATAAAATAACAATTTAACAATAAAACAATTTAGCAATAAATTTATTCTGTAAAATTTGCAAAATAAGTTGTATTGCAATAATATTATATAGATAAAATATCAGAAATTTCAAGTAAGCTACTATCTATATGTTTTACATTTTTTAAAGTTTTATTAAAAGGAACATGAACTGTTTTGCCGTTCACAATACCCACCATAATACTTTTTTGGTCGTCTAAAATAGCATCAACAGAAGCAACACCTAATTTGCTTGCAGTAACTCTGTCGAATGCTGAAGGAGAACCTCCTCGTTGAATATGACCAAGAATAGTAACTTTAACTTCATACTCTGAAAAATCTTTGGCAACTTTTTTTGATATTTCGTAAGCACCACCTTCTTTTTCACCCTCGGCAACAATAATTATTCCACTTGATTTTTTACGTTTAAAACCTTCTTCAAGATATGATTTAAGTTTATCGGCATGAGTTTCAATTTCGGGAATAAGAACAGCTTCGGC
>JAGLDO010000100.1 GCA_023145555.1 Bacteroidales bacterium | reverse complement strand
GCAAGAAATCCGGCATCACGGCCCATTACTTCAATAAAAAATAATCTGTTGTGTGAGCTTGCAGTATCACGAATTTTGTCAACGGCTTCAACTACAGTATTTAAAGCGGTGTCGTATCCAATAGTGTAATCTGTACCATAAAGGTCATTATCAATAGTTCCCGGTATTCCAACAAAAGGAATGTCAAATTCTTCAGACATTTTTCGGGCACCTTGAAAAGAACCATCACCACCAATAACAACAACTGCATCAATTCCATTTGCGACTAATTGTTCGTTAGCTTTTTTTCTTCCTGCAATTGTTCTGAATTCTTTACTGCGAGCGGTTTTTAATATTGTTCCTCCTCGTTGAATAATATTACTTACCGAATGGGATTTTAACTGTTTAAAATTTCCGTTTATCATTCCGTCGTAGCCATGTCTAATTCCATAAACTTCTATTCCGTGAAATATTGCTTTTCTTGTTACGGCACGAATTGCCGCATTCATTCCCGGAGCATCACCTCCTGAGGTGAGAACTCCAATTTTTTTAATTTTTGTCATTTTTTAATTTATATTATAATAATTTTAATTTATTAGCAATTTTTTCCATTAGCCATTTCGGAGTTGATGTGGCACCACATATACCAACAGAATTTGTGTTAGCAAACCAGCCTGTGTTAACATCTTCATAGTCTGAAACAAAGTAAGTTTGTGGATTTTCATTTTTACATACCTCAAAAAGCATTTTGCCGTTTGAGCTTTTTTTTCCGCTTACAAAAATAATAACATTGTGTTTCTTTGCAAAATTGCGAAGTTTTTTGTCTCTACTTGAGACTTGTCGGCAAATAGTGTCGTTGCTAATAAATGATATGTGTTTTTTATTTATTCGTTTTTCAATTTCTTTTTTTATCAGGTTAAAACCTTCGGGACTTTTTGTTGTTTGTGAAAATAAATTTATTGGTTTTGAGAAGTCAATTTTTTCTAAATCGTCAATTGAGCTTATAACAATTGCATTTCCTTGTGTTTGTCCGACTAATCCATTTACCTCAGCATGACCATTTTTGCCATATATAACAATTTGTCCTTGATTGGGATTTGGAAAATTATCAAAGCCATTCTTTATTTTATTTTGTAAGCGCAAAACAACAGGGCACGATGCATCAATTAAAGTAATATTATTTTCTAAAGCAATTTTGTATGTCTCGGCAGGTTCGCCATGTGCTCTTATTAGCACTTTGCAATTTTTTAGTTTTTTGAACTCTTCATTGTCAATAGTAATTAAACCTTTTGATTCTAAACGCTTAACTTCAACACTATTGTGAACAATATCGCCAAGACAATATAACTTTTTGTTTTTTGCCAATTCTTCTTCTGCCCTTTGAATAGCATAAACTACGCCAAAGCAAAAACCGGAATTATTATCAATCTCAACGTTCATACCAAGAGGATAAAAGTTTAAAGTTTAAAGTTTAAAGTTTTTTGTTCAATTTTATCTAAAATCCATGATAATTGTTCTGATGGCGTTAAATAACTGTTGTCGAGAATAATTGCATCGTCAGCTTTTCTTAAAGGACTAATTTCTCTGTTTTGGTCGAGATGGTCTCTTTTTTTTATGTTTTCTTTAATTTCTTCTAATGATACATTAAGACCTTTTTGTGTTAATTCTTTATATCGACGCTCGGCTCTTACATCAACATCAGCAGTCATAAAAATTTTTATATCAGCTTTTGGAAAAACAGTTGTTCCAATATCTCTTCCATCCATCACAATGGCTTTGTTTTTGCCTAAATTTTGTTGCTGTTTAACAAGATTTTTTCTAACAAATTTTATTTTGCTTATAGGGCTAACATTTTCAGAGACTTCAACATTTCTTATTTCGTCTTCAACATTATTGCCATTTAAAAAAGTTTCTGCCTCACCGGTTTTAGTATTATATTTAAAGCTTATTTTAATCTTGTTTATTAACGACTTTAATTTTGATTCGTCAATATTATTCTCTTTTATAAGATTATTATTCAAACAAAATAATGTAATAGCTCGGTACATAGCACCACTGTCGATATAAATATAATTTAATTTTTTTGCCAAGTCTTTTGCAACAGTACTTTTTCCACACGAAGAGAAACCATCAATGGCAATAATCAGTTTTTTGCTATTATTCATTATTTGTTTTTTAATAATTTGTTGATTATCAAGGGTGTAAAATTTTTACAAAGATAAGAATTAATTGTTAATTGTTAATTGTTAATTGTTATTTTTTGCCATTGCTTTCAACTTTATGAACTTTCAACTAAATGTCAGATATTCATATTTTTGATTACGCATTTGAGGAATAAAACCTGCTTCAGTTATTGCTTTTTGAATACCTGTTGCATCAAAATTATAAGAAGCACCGGCAGCCGAAACAACATTTTCTTCAATCATGATTGAACCAAAATCGTTGGCACCTGAATGCAAACATAATTCACCAACGTCTTTGCCTACAGTTAACCATGATGCTTGAATATTTTTTACATTTGGCAACATTATTCTGCTAATGGCAATTGTTTTAATATATTCTTCAGCTTTAACATTATTAACAACTCCGTATTTTTCGTTCAGCTCAGTTCCTTTATCTTGAAAAGGCCATGGTATAAAGGCAATAAATCCGGGAACATTTTTCGGTTTTTCG
>JAGLDO010000010.1 GCA_023145555.1 Bacteroidales bacterium | reverse complement strand
CAGCTTTATATTGACATAATTCTTTATTTCTTATTAAATATAAAGGATTGTAGGCTCCTGAAAATTGTAAAGTTTGTTTATCTGTATCAATAATGTAAAGAGCAATATCCATTCCGTCACGAGTATCATATTTAATATCTGTTTGGTGCAATGTTTCTTTTAAATTGCGACTCAATATGTTAAGAATTTCATTTGCCTCAATATTAGAGTTAAGATGATTTATTTCATTAAGGAAAGTTGTGCCAAGAATACTCATAAAAGCTCCCGGTACTCCATGACCGGTACAATCTGCTACTGCCACAATTATTTTATTCTCTTTTTGTCTAACCCAGTAAAAATCACCACTAACAATATCTTTTGGTTTAAATAAAATAAAATAGTCATTTAAAATATTATCAAGATAGTGTTGTGGTGGTAACAGTGCAGTTTGAATTTTTTGAGCATAGTTTATACTGTCTGTAATATTTTTATTTTTTTGTTCAATTGTAGCAAAGGCTTTCTCTATGTTTTTGCTTTTTTCTTCAATTAGGTCTCTTTGTGAGAGAATTTCTTCTTTTTGTTGGCTAAGATCTTCGTTTTTATCTAAAATTTCATTTTTTTGTTCTATTAATGACAAGTTAGTTTTCTTCTTTTCTCTATATTGTGAAAATATATATAACGAAAGAAATAGAAATAGAATTATTCCGGAAAATAAAATAAGTTTATGTGTTTTCTGTTTTTTTAATATTATGTTTTGCAACTCTTGGTCTTTTGATAATATTTGTATCTTTTTTTCTTTAATTTCTGTATCGTATTGCGTTTGTAATTCAGTTATCTGCTTATGAGAGTCTTTGTTAAAAATAGAATCTTTGAGTGTATAATATTTTTTATAATAGCGAAGTGACTTTTTGTATTTTTTGTTGTTTAAATATAATTCGGAAAATGACTTGTAAATTAAAAATATTGTTTCGTTATAATTAATTTGTTTCGATATTTCCAGACTTTCATTTAAATATTTAATGGCCTGATTTTCATCATTTGTTTTTACATAAATATCTCCAATATTATTAAGCACTAATGCTAAACCGTTTTTGTTTTCTTCTTTTTTATAGATAGATAACGATTGATAAAAATAATCTAATGCTTTTTTAGTCTCTTTTTTTATTGAATATATTGACCCAATATTACTTAAAGATATAGCAATGCTTTTAGAATCATTAAATTTTTTTTTTATGGCAATTGATTTGTTGTAATAGTCCAAAGCTTCATTATAATTTTCAGTAGCCTTATAAATGTTTGCAATGTTATTATATAGACTGGCTTGACCTTTTTCATTTTTTGTTTCCAGATAAATATCCAGTGACTTATTAAAATATTCTAAAGATTTTTTATAGTTCTGAGATGTTTTATCAATACACTTTTCGTATTCAGAGAACATTTCGGCCCAATCAAAATAGACATTGCCAATGTTATTATACAAAGATGCAATTTGTTTTTTGTTTTTTTCTTGTTCGTATATTTTTAGTGCTTCCTGATAGCTCTCAATGGTTTTATAATAATTACCCTGATAATAATAAACAATACCAATCATTGTTAATGAGTTTGCTGTTTCTTCGGTTTTGTTTATTTCCTTGAATATTTTATGTGCTTTTTTACAATATTCGAGAGTTGAGTTAAGTTCTCCTTTAAAATAAAAGCAAATGCCAATGTTATATAATGCATTTGCTAATTCGAAATTATTTTGAGTTTTTTCAGCAAATATTTTTGCCTTATTTGCTTTTTCTAAGCTAGAATCAACTGATATATATAAAAATAAATCAGATAGATTATTATAAATTTTGGCTTTTTCTTGTTCTTTAGATGTTTTGAGTTTTATGTTGAGGCTATCTATTGCGGACTGTTCATTTGCCAATAAATTCTGATTACATGCTGAAATAATGGTAATAATAATGTATAATAAATATTTTTTAATCATTATTTACAATCTGTTTTTATATAGTAACTCCAAAAACTAATATATCATCAATTTGTTCAACATCGCCACGCCATTTTTCAATTATGTTGTTTAAAACAGTTTTTTGCTGATTCATTGGCATCCCATTAATACGAACTAGTAATTCTTGGAAACGTTTTGTTTTAAATTTTTCTTTATTGTTTTTATCAAATTGATCAATATATCCATCAGAGAAAATATATATAGAATCTCCTTTTTCTAAATTTATTTCATGATTTGTGAAAGATTTTTCTTTTTTACGTGACAATCCAAT
>JAGLDO010000001.1 GCA_023145555.1 Bacteroidales bacterium | reverse complement strand
ATAAAATGGCTCACGAAACAATAAAAGAAAATGTTACAAGCATTGCAGGTGTACCTTCGTGGACTTTAGTATTAATTAAAAAAATTCTCAGCATTACAGGTAAAGATAATTTATTGGAGGTGTGGCCTAATTTAGAATTATTTATGCATGGGGGAATTAGTTTTATTCCATATATAGAACAATACAAAAAAATAATTCCTTCGGCAGATATGCACTATCTTGAAACATATAATGCTTCTGAAGGATTTTTTGGCATTCAAGATGACCCCAACTCAAGCAGTATGTTGTTAATGCTTGACTACGGAATTTTTTACGAGTTTATTCCTCTCGAAAATATTCATGATGAGACACCAAAAACATTAACCATTGATCAAATTGAACTAAATAAAAATTATGCATTAGTAATCTCAACAAATTCAGGTCTATGGCGTTATATTATTGGTGATACAATTAAATTTACTTCAGAATATCCTTTTAAATTTATTATTACGGGTAGAATAAAACATTTCATTAATGCGTTTGGCGAGGAACTTATTATTGATAATGCAGAGAATGCTTTAAAAATTGCATGCGAACGCACAAATGCTTTGATTAATGAATATACGGCAGCTCCGATATATATGGACGAAAAACAAAAGGGATGTCATCAATGGCTTTTTGAGTTTGACAGACACCCGAATAATATTGAACATTTTATTGAACTACTCGATAATGCTTTAAAATCTGTTAATTCTGATTACGAAGCAAAACGATATAAAGACATTTCGTTAACATTGCCTCAAATTGTTTGTTTAAAAAAGGGAGTTTTTCATGAATGGCTTAAAAGAAAAGGGAAACTAGGAGGTCAACATAAAATACCTCGTCTTGCAAATAACAGAATTTATGTTGATGAGTTGTTAGAAATTAACGAAGAATTATGAAGCTTGAAATTTAAAAGAATAGAACACAGATAATCACAGATAAAAAATTTGTGTGGAACTCTGCTCTTTCGGATTTGTAATCCGAAAGTATTAATGTACAGTTTGTTAGTTCGGGATTGCAAATCCCGAACAGCAGGGTATATCAATTAACTAAAAAAATATAAACAGATGAAACATCCATGACTAAAGGGAATTAAGATTTTAGATTTAATTTGGACACACAAGGGAATGATTATATAATGAATTTGAAATTTGAAATTCGGAGATATTATTAAAACCGAAAAAAGTTCAAATAACCATAATTCCTAATTCGTAATTATTAATTCGTAATTAAATTATAAACATATGAAAACCATAATTTTTATATTGCTTTTTTTCTCAACTTTTGATTCTGGTTCTTTCAAATTAATTAATGAGGTTAATATTAATAGTGAATATTTTACTACTGATAATCTTGGCAATGTTTATACAATAAATAATAAGCAACTTACAAAATTCGACAAAGAAGGGAATAAAATTTGCGAATACAATAATAGTTATCTTGGAAATATTACATCGATAGATGTGTCAAACCCATTAAGAATATTGATTTTTTATAAAGATTTTAATCAGATTGTTTTTTTAGATAATACGCTTTCAACAATTAGCAGTCCAATTAATCTTAGTGATATTGATGTTGATGAAGCAACACTGGTTTGTGGTTCAAACCAAAATGGTTTTATCGTGCTCAACAGCCAAACAAAAAAAATATGTAAATATGACAAAAACCTTAAACTGGTTTATGAAAGTTTTAACCTCGGACTGTTTGTCGGCAGGGAATTTATTTCAAATGAGATGTTTGAAAAAAACGGTTTTGTTTACCTGAATATACCAAACAAAGGAATTTTGGTTTTTGATATGTATGGTGTTTATTGGAAGACAATATATATTAGAAATTTAAAATCGTTTCAGATAAAAGGCGATAATATTCTTTATTGCAGTAACAACTCTTTACAAAAATATAATTTTAAAACACTTAAGTCGGAAAGTTTGCAATTACCGGATGCTGCAAATGTGGTTAACTGTAGTATTGAAGAAGACCGATTGTATATTTTAAAAGCAAATAAGTTATTAATTTATCAAATTGTTAACGAATAAAAAAAAGGCAAGCAGGACTATCTTGCTTGCCTTAATTTTTTAATTTTTTTTTATTTATCTTCTTTTTTTAATTCCGCTACTCTTTTTGCAATTGCTTGAGTTAATTTTATAATAGACAAGGGGTTTTCTTCAAATTTTTTAGAATATTCATTTAAATTATCTTCATTAACTCCATATTTATTAAAAACAGCTTCTATCTCTTTTTGTGCTTCTTCTCCAAAAGCTACTTGCCCAGCAATCGTTTCTATATTTTCTGCTTTTATAGCATACTTTGTAGAAATATACATAAGCTGAGCAGAAATCTCTACATAAATTTCGTCTGTTATCTCGCCTTTTGTTACTTTTTCTTCTACTTGTTCGTTGTCTTTACCATTAGTGGTTCCTTTTTTACTTTCACTGCTGCAACTAACAAACAATGTAATTGCAAACATAATTAAAGTCAATTTTAAAAAAGTTTTAATTTTCATCGATTTATTAATATTAAATTAAAAAATTGCTCTCTCATCTTTTAATTACTTTCACTAAGAGATTATGAATCATTGATTTAAATTTTTGGTAAGTTACAATATTTTTTAAAAAAATAAAAATTAGTTTTTTTTATTTAAACTTTTTCAGCTCAAGTTTGTCTCCGTCAAAAACAGCATAGGTAAAGTGGGTAATCCAATCGCCAAGATTAATAAATTGGCAGTTATCATTTAGTTGTACATCTAAGGGTATGTGTCGATGTCCAAATATCATATAATCGAAATGCTCATGTTTTAATTTCTCTTTAGCATAAATAACCAAATGTTCCTTATCAACACCTTTGAAATTTTCGACAACTAAACTTTCTATATCTCGTCTGCTGTTAGACCATTTCTGTCCAAATTTAAGCGCTGTGTTTGGATGTATTCTTGAAAAAAGCCATTGTAAAACAGGGTTGGTAAATATTTTCTTTAATCTTTTATAACCTTTATCGCCGGAACCTAAGCCATCGCCATGAGCGAGAAAAAATTTTTTGCCATTAATAATTTTTGTTACAGGCTCGCGATGAAGTATAACTCCTGTTTCTTTTGGCAAATAATCGGTAACCCAAATGTCGTGATTGCCGGTAAAAAAATATACAGCAATACCATTGTCAGTTAATTCAGATATTTTACCAAGGAAACGAGTAAAACCACGAGGTATGACTTTTTTATATTCATACCAAAAATCAAAAATATCACCAAGCAAATAAATTTCCTTAGCATCACTCTTTATTTCGTCAAGCCACTTAACAAGAAGCTTTTCTCTTTCGAGACTTTTTTCATAGGTTGGGAGACCTAAATGAGCATCTGAAACAAAGTATATTTTTTTATTTTTTATCAATTTCAATTTATAAATGATGACGCATTTTTTAATTTATATAATTTATTCAGGTTAAAAGTAAACCGAATTTTTTGCCAGTAATTATCTGTAATAAAATCACTTGTTTCTTTCAAATCTTTCGACATTATTACCGGAACATATATTACAAATATATTATTAATTAATGGAAATTCAACTCCGGCTTCATAAATAAATTGTTGTGACTTGCTATAATCTTTAATATTATCATAAGTACCAATATTTGCATAAATCTTGATCGGAATTTTTGAAGGTAAACTGCTTGTTAAATTTAATGTTGTTATCCAATTATTGGTTTGTCCCAGAAAAGTGTAAGTTGTAAAACCTCCTTCATTTCTCGTAAATTGTTGTGACAAAAAATGATTGTCGGCATCATTATTAATTGTTTCCATTCTACCTAAAAAAACATTGTCGAAAGTATAATCCTGATAGCCTGTTGTGCCTGAAAGTCTGAAATTATAATTTCCGTAATAAGTATTAGAATTATATAAAAATTTACCTGCAAAAAATCTAACGTTAAGTCCTTTTCTTACATTATTATAAGTAATTTTATAATTCGCCTCAACCCAACTTTTAACAAATCCTTTTGCAGCCTGAATATTTGCCGAAAAATTAAACGGATTTATTTTTCGTGTGTTTTCAAAATCATATCTAATATTATGAAAATACTTTTTTACTTTCTTGTTGTTATAAAGATAATCTTCCAAATCGCTTGCTAATATTGAGTTAATTGTAATATCGTTGTTAATTTTGCTTCGCTGATTTGCTTTTCTGAGATTAATTTTAGCTTTTGCTTCATATCTTTGAAAATCTGCATTGCTTTCATTTCCAAATGAGTATTGTGTAGCAGATGTACCTATTTTAATATCTTGAATAAAACTATTCTCCGGGTATATTGTGTATGATAATTGCCCTGTTCCTGCAATATTATTTTTTTCGAAACTGTAAAAAGGATTAATTAAATAATCAAATTTTTGCTTAGGTAAAATTGAATTTGTTAATAATACTCCAAGTATATATTTATCATAATTATTCCAACCCAAAAGAGGGAAATAATTTATTTGTGTTTTGTCTGGATTTTCTATCACACCCACCAACTTAAATTTTACAGGTTCAACTTTCTTCAATATTCCGTGTGTTCTTATTGTGTTGTTTTTTCTGTTTACATCGAGCATGTTTTTTGAATAATCAATCACAATTTTATCTACATCAGAGGTGTTTATTTTAAATTTTTTTTCACCTTCAAACCCATCGTACCATTGTGAATAAACTACTGTATCGTTATTCATTTCCGATATGTTTATAGGCGAGTTAATTTTACCTGAGTTTTTAACAGTCAACTCATTATTTTTTATTGATTTTACGTTATAGTCAATTTTTTTTGTTGTATTTAAGATGTCGTTAAAAAACCAGTCAAGATTTTTATTGGAATTTTCCACAAAACATTTCTTAAAATCTTCGGGATATGGATGTTTATATTGCCACTGTTTAAAAAACTTTTGCATTATCTCGTTAAACTTATCATCTCCAAGATAATTTTTTAAATAGTCAATTGTAAAAGCAGTTTTATAATATGCAATAGCTCCGTAATTAATTGAAGTATAATCTTTTGAATGAAGTGATGCAATTTGATCGGTGTTGTTTCTTGCTTTAATCAAGTAAGTCAGTTCTTGCATATATTTATATTTCTCATTTTGAATGCCCAGAAACTTTGCAACCTTCTCATTTGCAACTAATTTATACGCCCTGTTATCCGAATATTTTGTGTTTATATATCGAGCTTCGCTAAAAGTGTTAATACCTTCATCCATCCAAGGAAATTCTCTTTCGTTAAAACCGAGCATTCCATAAAACCAATTATGACCAACTTCGTGCATAATTGTAACTTCGAGACTAAATTTGTTAATAGAATTTCCAATTATTGTTATTGTTGGATATTCCATTCCTCCTCCTGCAGATAATGCTCCAAGAACAGCCGAACAATTATTATAGGGATACTCGCCATACCAAGACGAATAATATTTAATAGCATCGTTAACATATTCCAAAGCATTTCCCCACTTATTGGCATCGTGGTTTAAAAAATATATCCATGTATTTACAGTATGTTTTGAATTGGGCAGAGTAAGCTGACTTTTTAAAACATGAAAGCGTTTGTCGGCAAACCATGCAAAATCGTGAATATTTTTTTCAGTAAATCGTAAAGTTTTATTTAACGAATCAGAGGGTGGAAAAGACATATCTTTTTTGTCAAACTTTTTTATTTGTTCTGTTTCTTTAACTTTTTGGTCTAACCACTTTTTTTCTTCGTTATTCATTAAATTCCCTGTTGCTGCAACAACATAATTTTTAGGCACAGTTATTGAAACATCGAAAGAACCAAATTCTGAATAAAATTCACCCTGGTCGAGATAAGGCATTTGGTGCCATCCATATTTATCAAATACTGCAGGTTTTGGATACCATTGTGAAATTTGATATGATTGTTTGCTATGTCCTAAACGAGAAAACGTTCTTGGGATTTTCACATGAAAAGGAGTTGTGATAATGATTGTCTCACCCGATTTTAAAGGCTCGTTTAAATTTAATTTACAAATATCAATATAAGTAGAATCCAATTCCCATTTAATTTTCTTTTCATCAACTTTGAAATCTAAAGAATCAATATATCCTCTTTCACTATCGTCAGAAAAATAAAACCAAGTGCTGCCATTTTCAAGTTTTTGTTTTGCAAAAGCAGTGTTTTCATTTTTATATGCATTAGGCCATAAATGAAAATACAGAAAATTTAATGTGTTTGGAGAATTATTTGTGTATTCAATTGTTTCATTTGCAAACAATTCGTGTGAAGTGTCATTTAAACGCACATTTATCTTGTAATTAACTCTTTGTTGGAAATAATCTTGAGAATAAGCTCCTGTTATAAACAATATGTTTATTAATAGTGTTGTAATTAAAAATCTATTTTTTTTCATAATCGATTCGTTATAAATGTAAAAATACATTTCTAAAACGATTAATAATTAAATATGTTACATTAAAAAAGCATTCCCAAATTCTTTTCTATTGTCAAATTTTACATAATCAGCAAATCTATTTTAAAAAAATATCGCATTAAAGTGTTTTATTATATATTTTTACGCTAACTTTTTTTAAATAATATCGATACTTAATAAGTATCCTTTTTAATAATTATTCGTATTAATATAAAAGCTAAATTAAATATTTAAATCTAATAAATTGCAATTATGAGAAGAGTATGTGTTTTTTTTATATTAATTTTTATAACAAGCTATTCAATTTTACATGCTGAGAATAAAAAAGTTTTTTTGAGCTCAAACACTTCAGCTGTTAAAATCGTTCAAAATTCCAATCAAAAATTAATTATAAAAACATCGGTACCCGAAATCAACATTAAAGATATTAATACAAATGAAGGTTTGTTTTCAAAGTTAATTATTGATGGCTATACTAGAAATTATAATGTTGGTAAGCCACAACTTCCTACTTTAAATAAATTAATTGAGATTCCTCAAGATGCTAATGTTAAGGTAAAAATTGTTTCATACAATGAGATAAAAATAAATTTGGCAAGCAAAGGTGTTGCACATAAAATTTCTCCTGCACAACCGTCAATAGCTAAAAATATTGACAAGGATAAGGTTGAATTTAAATATAATAAAACTTTTTATTCTGAAAATAAATTTAACAAAGATAGTGTTGCCAAAGTAGAAATTATTGGAACAATGAGAGGAGTACAACTTGGAAGATTAAAAATTTCACCTTTCAGATATAATCCTGTTAAAAATATACTTAAAGTTTATACTGATATTGTTGTCGAGATTGATTTTGAAGGAGCAAATATTCAAAAAACACAATTGTTAAAACAGAAAACATGTTCACCCTATTTTGAAGCAACCTACAAACAAGCGATTAATCACAAAACAGATAATGTTAAAGATTATATAACAAAATACCCTGTTAAATATGTGATTGTGTCTGACCCAATGTTTAAAGATGCTTTGCAACCATTTATTGAATGGAAAACAAAAAAAGGTTTTTATGTTATTGAAGCATATACTGATAATCCTGAAGTTGGAAATACAAACACATCAATAAAAAATTATCTGTCCAATTTATATAATTCTTCAACAGAAAACGATCCTGCACCTACTTTTGTTTTGTTAGTTGGTGACATATCACAAATACCTGATTTTGAAGGCGAAACTGATAATCATTACACTGATTTATATTATTTTGATTACACCGGAGATTATTTGCCCGAAGTTTATTACGGTAGATTTTCGGCAAATAGTGTTGAAGAACTACAACCACAAATTGATAAAACATTAGAATATGAACAATATCTAATGCCAAACCCTTCTTTTTTAGATACTGTTGTTATGGTTGCCGGAGTTGATGCAGACAATGCTCCAACTTATGGCAATGGACAAATCAGTTACGGTGTAAATAATTATTTTAATGAAGAACATGGAATAACATCCTTAACTTATCTTTATTCGTATGGAGAAGGTTCTGATGCACCAAATGCTTCAAATGAAATTATTCAGCATATCAGCGATGGAGTTGGTTATGCCAATTACACAGCACATTGCAACCCTAGCGGCTGGGGCAATCCAAGTTTTCAAATTTCTAATATTAACGGATTACAAAATGTTAGTCAATACCCCTTATTGGTTGGGAACTGTTGTCAGTCGTCAACTTTTCATCAAACAGAATGTTTTGCAGAAGCAATGTTACGTGCAAAAAACAAAGGTGCTGTAGGTTATATTGGAGGCTCAAATTACACATACTGGGATGAGGATTTTTACTGGGGAGTTGGTGCTACAAATGTTTCATCAAAACCAACTTATGATATACATCTTGGTGCTTACGACAGAATGTTTCACGACCATGGCGAAAACAAAAGTGCTTGGTTTATAACTAATGCTCAAATGGTTAATGCCGGCAATTTAGCAGTTACTGAGGCTAACACAAGCTTGGTTAAATATTACTGGGAAATTTATAATTTAATGGGAGACCCTTCATTAATGAATTATTTTTCTGTCCCTTCAGAATTATCGGTTACTTATAATCAAAACATTGTTGTGGGCGATTCCTCGTTAAATGTTATTAGTGAGCCGGATGCATATATTGCTTTGTCGTATAATAATATCTTACTCGATGCTAAAGTAGTTGGCTCAGACAGCATCGCACATCTTTCTTTTTCTTCTATTATTGAGCCCGGTACTGCTTCAATTGTTGCAACTAAACAAAACAGACAACCCTTTATTGGTGAACTTGGAATTATTCCGGGAAATACACCTTTTGTTATTTTTCATAATTTCGAAATAAATGATTCTCTTGAAAATAATAATTCATTAGCTGATTATGGTGAAAATGTAATTCTCAATTTGAAGTTGAGAAATGTTGGAAAAGTTGAGGCAAATAATTTATCCGTTTATCTTTCTACTGACGATAATTTTGTAACTATTAACGACAGCATTGCTTCTGTGTTAACAATTTCGGAAAAAGATACTTCATTAATTAGTCATGATTTTATTTTTCATATTTCTGATTCTGTACCCGACCAACATAATGCATTAATAAACGTTAATATTACAGACGACAGCAGTAATGTTTGGAATTCTTCATTTGAGATTATTCTTAATGCTCCAGATTTTGATTTTTCTCAAATTGTTATTGACGACACTTTGGGAGGAAATGCAAACAATCGCCTTGATTGTGGCGAAGCGGTTAAATTTAATTTGAATATTCTTAATAATGGACATGCTGATTTTAAAAATGCTTCTTACAAATTAACTTCAACGGATACAAACGTAACAATAATAAATAATTCTGTTGAGCTAAAAGAGATAGGTGCCTTGTCTTCAATACCAATAGAATTTCCAATTTTGTTAAACACAAAAACACCTATTGGTAATGAAATTAATTTTGTTTTAATTCTTGATGCGGGTTTTTATTCCGACACATTGAAAATAACAAAAAATGTAGGTCTGTCTATTGAGAATTGGGAAAACGGAAACTATATCACCTATAATTGGGATAACTCAAGCAACAAACCTTGGATTCTTGATATAAATCCTTTTGAAGGCATTTTTTGTGCTAAGTCTGGTAGTATCTCTTTCGACCAATCAACCAAATTAAGCATTACTATTGATGTAATTGATGACGACACAATATCATTTTATAATAAAGTTTCAAGCGAAGGTAGCACTTCTGCTTATTACGATTATATGGAATTTTCTATTGACAGTATTTCTCAAGACAAATGGGCTGGTTCTGTTGATTGGAGCAAACAAGAATATCCTGTCTCTCGTGGCGAACACACCTTTACGTGGACTTATAACAAAGATGGCAACACAAGTGAAGGCTCTGATTGTGCATGGATTGATTATATTACTTTCCCTTATTTCGATTATTTAAAAGATAACACTGACAGCACACCTGAATTTGTTTCAACTCCTGTTGAAAAAGCAACAGAAGACGATGAATATATTTACAATATGAGGGTTAATGACTCTGATATTAGTGACAGAATTATTATTACTTGTATAGAAAAACCAAACTGGTTGAGTTTTGCAGATAACGGTGATGGAACAGCAAATCTATCGGGAACTCCCGATTCTATCAATATTGGAAACGCTGATATAATATTATCAGCTTATGACGGCACATTACGAGTTAATCAATATTTTAATTTAACCGTTGTTGAAAAAAATGTTGCACCTTTATTTTCTTCTTCACCAAATATCTTTGCAAAAATATATGATACTTATAATTACTACATAAAAACAACTGATAACAACGCGAATGACACTTTAACAATTTCATGTTTATTTAAACCTGACTGGTTGAATTTTATCGATAATCGTGACAATTCTGCTGTTTTATCAGGAACACCTGCTTTCAAACAATTTGGTGCCAACTTTGTTGTTTTGTCTGTTACTGATGGCAAACTTGCAACAAACCAACAATTTACTTTATATGTAACAAACAGCTCTTCAATAAATAGTTTGCAAGACGAGAATATTAGTTTTGACTTATTCCCAAATCCTGCAAAAGATCACGTAGAATTAATATATAAATTAGAACAATCTTCAAATATTAATTTAAAAATTTTTAATGTTCTTGGTAAAGAAATTTATTCCGTTGTAAACAACCAAAAACAACATCAGGGCGAACATTTTTATTCTATTGACACAAAAAAAATTCAAAAAGGAATTTACTATTGTCGTTTAACAATTGATGACAAAGTATATACAAAAAAATTAATGGTTCAGTAAAAAAATCCGTTTTAAAAAATAATTTGCATTATTGCTTTCTCAGAATTTCGGGAAAGCAATTTTTTTTTATATTAATCCTGTATTTG